>JBMFVR010000023.1:0-13750 GCA_049965895.1 Nitrososphaeria archaeon
CTGAAAACGTTAGCAGGTACAAAAACACATGGCAGGCATCAACACAGGAATGTTCCAGCTGCCACAGGCTCAACAAGATTCCTCTCAGTCAGAGTGCAAGTTCTGCGGACTGACAATCGACAGGGATTAAGCAATTTGCAAAAGGCTCTGGGCACATCTTGATGCTATGGATGAAGAGATCACACGGCCTCATCGGAGAAGCGGGAAGCGTCCAGTTAAAGCTGGACGTAGTTCACATCATTGAAGATTTCTGAGCTTCTTGCTCAGACTTTCAGGCAGGAGCCTGTTCTTGCATTTATGAAATTATGGGGCAATGGACTCACTTACTTGCCTCCCGGATGGCAGGAGATATTCACCGACATCAACCACCGGTAATGAGGCCAGAACTCTCCTTGAATGAACCGTGTTTCAGGATGGTGAGGATGCAAGCAGCAATGTTTTTTATGCAATACATTAACTTTTTGTCTATTTTTGAACAAGAAATCTTAAAATGTGGTAAAGATTATATAAACATCATCAAATAATTTTGAAATGAATGCATTACGCCTTATTATAGATACAGATACTGCAGGGGATGATGTAATAGCCATGCTTTTGGCGTTAAAATGGCCTGGGGTTAAAGTGGAAGCAATTACAATTAATTGCGGAAATATAAACTTTGATCAGCAGGTGGAAAATGCACTGTTCGTTACTGAATTTGCAGGAAGAGGGGAGGTTCCGGTGTTTCCTGGCTGCAGAGAGCCGTTGGTTAAGAATTGGAAGACGGTGGAGCACATACATGGCAAGGATGGAATGGGTGATTCGTTTTTCCAGAAAACTAGCAAAAGACCTGAAAAAAGACATGCTGTGGAAAAGATAATAGATCTTGTGAATAAAAATCCGGGCGAAATAACAATTGTAGAACAGGCTCCAATGACAAATCTTGCCATGGCTATCAAAATGGACAAAAGCATTGCAAATAAGGTTAAAGATATATATGTAATGGGGGGATCTTACAATTATCCAGGCAATGTAACGCCTGCGGCAGAATTCAACTTTTGGGTAGACCCCGAAGCGGCTCATATAGTTCTTAATTCTGGAATGCCAATCACACTAGTGGGATGGGATATAACAATGAAATACGGGCTTCTTGATTCTTTTGACCTAAAGAAAATAGCTGCAATTAAATCTAAAAATTCAGAATTTTTTATAAGTATAAATCGAACCGTAAGGAAATTTATGAATATGTATTATGGGATAGATGCTGTTACATGTCCTGATTCCATCACCATGGCAATATCTATAAATAATCAAGTAGCCACAAGAATTATTCAAAGGCGCATTCAAGTAGATTACACTGACGGAATTTCACGTGGAGCTTCCTTTGTGGATGAATTTAATGTTACCGGCCTGAAGCCCAATGCTAACCTTGTAGTAGAAGCATCTAAGCCGAGATTCAAAGAAATGTTGTTTTCAGTCCTTTCTGGAAATTGATGTATGTTACATTCCTTTCTATCCATTTTCCATAAACATGTTAAACGTTTTTATCCTGCTTTTGCATAATACAGACAATGAAGGCTTATGTGCTAGCAGGGGGTTTGGGATCTAGGTTATTTCCGCTTACTTTAACCGTTCCCAAACCGCTTCTTATGCTGGGACAAAAAACTGTTTTAGAACATATACTTGACAGATTGATCACTGCCAACTTTGAAGAAATTATAATTGCTACCAGCTCAAGGAGCTGGATGTATCGCGCTTCAATTGGAGATGTTTACAAGGGCATAAATATCAGATATGAGGAAAGTGATTTACCACTTGGCACAGCAGGCCAGCTAAAGCATGTGGCTAGTGGAGAAAATAAATCGTTTTTTGTTTCTTATTCTGATTCAATAATTGACGTAGACTTCGCAGACGCTATAAGCTTCCACCTCAAAAATCGAGCCCTAGCTACTATACTTGTAAAGGATCTTCAAAATAAGATCCCATATGGCCAAATGGTGCTGGATAAAAATAAAGTAAAGAGCTGGAAAGAGAAGCCTTCTATTACAATTACTGTTGCTGCTGGGGCTTTTATTTTTGAACCAAAATTCCTTTCATATATACCCAATAGAAAGAAATATGGAATGAATGTGGCTATAAATGATGCACTAAAAGCGGGGGAAAATATAGTTGCTTACAGGGTAAGGAGCTTTATTGATGTAGGCAACAAAAAAAATTATCTTGAAGCAGTTAAAGACCAAGTGAGGGCTCTTGGTGAAATACCTTGAAATATGCGGTCCTAGAGGAAGAGTACCCGAACCGTATGCTACCCTTTACACTTACTAGGCCGTCATTTGAACTAGTGTACAGGTACAGAAAAATTATAGAATGGTACAGTGAAAAATTGGGCAATCCTGCTGGCTACATTTTGCCGGAGAGATTTAAGTTTAAATATTTAACTGATCAGAAAGTGACTGACTTTGATTTAATCATCAACTCAACTGTTAAACCGGAGGTTCTGGACAAGATTATGGAATTAAAGGATGGAGAATCAGTTTATGAAGGTGATCATCTAGTTGCAAGAAAGGGCTCAGGGGATAGACCAAAAAAAACTTACGTTAAAGGTTACCTGTTATCAGGCCCGTGGGATCTGGTTAAATCAGTTAACAATCCGCCTTTTGTCACTAGCAAAATTGAAGGAGAAATTGAAAATTATGTAATACTGGATGATAGGAAAGGACCAATAATAATTGAAAAAAATAGCAGGGTGGAGGCTTTCAGTAAGATAATTGGACCAGCCTACATATCATCAGGAAGCACAATAAGTCCAGCCCGCATATCAACATCATATGTTGGCGTTGGTTGCAGAATAGGCGGTGAACTAGAAAGGTCAATAATGGATGGTTTTTCTAACAAAGCACATTATGGCTTTATTGGAGATTCTTATATTGGAATGCATGTAAACATTGGAGCAGGTTCCACAAGCAGCAATCTAAAAAACACATATGGAACGGTAAAGGTCAAGATTGGCAGTTCCAAGTTTGACACCAAAGAAGTAAAGTTAGGTGCCTTTATTGGAGATTTTTCTAGGATTTCAATAAACACATCAATAATGGCTGGAAAATTGATAGGTGCCGGAGCCCACGTTCAGGGCAATGTAAATAAAAATGTAAAACCATTTACTTTCTTTAACAAAAAGGGCGATCTTAAATTGATAATAATCCAAATTGAGAGGTATCTGAAAAGGCGCAATATTGAGTTGGATGAATCCCTTAAATTTATCATCAAAAATGCATATAACTTGGTATGGAACACTAAAAATTCTTTCTAAATTTCTAGAATTTTTTTAGCCTGCTCCACAGCGCATCTAAAATCGGGCAATAAATGGGGGTTTCTGAGTACAGCAGCGGGGTGATAGCAGGCCACTATTTTTATGTCATTCCAGGTAAATACCTTCCCGTTTACTTCAGAAAGCTTGGCGGTGATCCCAAAATATTCAATTGCTGTCCTCCCGAGAGCAAGAATCACTGCTGGTTTGATAAAATCAATTTCAAATTTCAAGTAAGGTGAACATGCAATGATTTCTTTCTGTGTTGGTCGCCTGTTTTTAGGTGGTCTATGTTTCACTATATTGGTTATATACACATCATTTATTTTAAATTCATTTAAGGTATTCCTTAACAGTTTACCGCCTCGCCCGACAAAGGGTCTGCCCTCCTTTTCTTCATTAGCCCCTGGAGCCTCGCCAACAATCATTACTTTGGAATGCGCAGATCCCTCCCCGGCAACCGCCTTATTACCGGTGAGTCCTAAAGTGCATATTTTACAGAAATTTATTTTTTCACTTAAATCTTTTAATTCATTCAATGCAACATTCTATTTAAGTAAGATTTGGCAAGGCTCTTGATTTTACCTCCTACTGTTATCAGAACCATTCCTTCATTGGGCTGCCCATAAGCTATCACCCAGCCATTTTTTGCGTTAATTATACAAGGAATCGCAAGCAGATCCTCTTCACCTTCCACAATAATTCTTGTTCTTTTTTTGATATCAATAGCGCACTTTATAGCTTCTATTGAATCATCTGTTATTGTTCCCTGTGGATTCTTAACAGAAATTTTGATATCAATGTCATCTTCGGGAAGGATTCTGCTTTGTCTTTTCTCCTTTCCATCTACAATTTCTATCTTGGGTTTTATTCCGTTTCCCTTGAACCTTTCCGTGGTTCTATCTCCCACGGAAATTATAACCTTATTTCTTAATTGTGTTATTTTTGAATCGACTGCACTATCTTCTATAAGGTCTCCGAGAGGCATTTTGAGTTCGTTTTTTAATTTTTCGTCTATTTTATATGACATTTATGGCATACCTTCCCGGTACCTTTGTTCCGATCATTTTTGCAACTTCCGACTTTTCCACATCAAGTATTATTATCATGCCTGACCAGTTAATGCTTAAATCATCAGAACCACAAACTGGGCACTTGCTTTCCCTTGTTATGGCCCTGCACTTTCTACATGCCTTTTCTGTAGGCAATTTACTTTGTCCCCTGCTGCGGCACCGTAGTTTTCTTTATATCTTCTTTGATCCATTCAAGTGAACCCAGAAATGGTTGCCTGCACGTTATGCCTATCTTCCCCATACTCATTCCCTTTCCTATGCTTACCGCTATTACCTTTGCCCTTACCTTATCCCCAACCTTCAACTGCCTTTTGGTATTTTGCCCTACAATAGCACCGCCTTTGAGATCCACTGATACGTAATCATCCATTACCTGGCTTATGTGAAGCAATGCATCTGCAGGGCCTATTTTTACAAAAGCACCAAAATCAGTTATTTCTACAACTTCACCTTCCATTATTTCCCCTATCTGAGGATAAAATGAAAGCGCATCAAATTGTGCCCTGTGATATGTTGCTCCATCACCGTGTATTATTTTACCAATCTTTTCAACGTTAACACCAAGTACCTTTATCAGGTAACCGTAATCCGATGAAACCGTGCTTTCATACTTTTCCTTTAACGACTTAATTGCTACAGCATCTATATCATTGCCAAACTCTCTGGGTGAAATTCTTATTACGTCTTCTATCGTTAAAATCTGAAACAAATAAACCACCGCATGAAGTTGGTTTACCTCAAAATTTAAGCTTTGTGATTTAACTTGATACGCCGTTACATTTAGTTTTATTCTAACTTATTTTAACCTGTATTTACCATTTAGAAATGATTCTTCTTTTTTATTTCAACAGCTACCCTTCTACCTCTTTTAGTTAGATCAAAATATATTCCACGAGGTTTTAGATCCCTGTTTCTAACCTTAAACTTGAGCCAAGGTTTTATTGACGAAGTGGGTCTCCACTTGAGGTTTCCGTTATACCTTTCAAGTAAGCCCATGCTCTCCATTCTTCTGCACTTGTCAATTATCTGATCTTCATCAATCTTTGGTTTCCATCCACTGTTGCCAAGCATCCTTCTGGCCATCAACCAAGGAGTATCAGGGCCAAACCTGTATATGTGAACAATTATTGTTTCATCCAGTTCATCCAGCTCGCCTTCCTGCTCAATTTTACTAGTTTTGCCCATCATATTGTCATTCATTTTACCTTTAACATGGATTCAATTTCACTAGAATTTATAATTCTTGCTCCATATACTTTTACAAAGTATTTTTCCCATAAAGGATCAATTCTGGCTGCTACTGCATCCCTTACAATAAATATAGAATATCCCCTGTAGAATGCATCTGCCGCAGTATGACGCACACATATGTCAGCATCAAGCCCAACCAATACTACCGCCTCAACTTTATTAGATCTTAATATATAATCGAGTGGTGTTCCATAGAATCCAGAATATGTGTGTTTTTCAATTACATATTCCCCTTCTTTTGGGGAAATGGATTTAAAAACCTTTGATCCTTCTGTTCCTGCCATGGCATGTTGTCCCCATATTCTGATTTCAAAATCATCTGGGTAATGATGGTCATTTACGTAAATAACAGGCAATTTATGGAACCTGAATTTGTCCAGTACTGTCTTTACTGGTTCGATGGTTTTCATGGCTTCCTGTGTTTTTAATTGGCCATTTAAGAAATCATTTAGCATGTCCACAATCACTAGAGCCGGTTTCATATGATTTTATTAATGACTTAGGTAAATTTAACATTTTTGAAAAAATTGCGATAGAATGTCAATCATATTATTCACAAAAAACTAAATAAGGTGCTTTCAGAAATATAATAAGAAGGTGTCAATACAATCACCAGGACTTTATGGATTGTCCACAGAGGGAGTTAACTTTATTAAGAAAAATTATGCAAGAAGCTTTCCTGTAATTGACGAATCACTTAGACTGACTGTGGCAACAATAGACAGCAACCTGCAAATAGAATTAAATTCAAAACGCGAATTGAGCGATATTTTACCTGCAACTGAAACATTGGGCAAAATAAAGGAAATTTTTTTCGCGCCCAAGGTTAAAAAGTGGGGGCAGGACTGGTGGGAGGAAATTTTACATCATGTAAAATTTATAGGAAACAGCATAAGCCAGGGTCAGCAGTTCATAAATTTGGTTCCAGTGGCCCTTGGAAAAAATGAACAGCTGATAAATACAATTGAAACAGTCAGTGGGCTCAGCGTTGGTAAAGATTTTGGTTATCATTATATGCCAATTCCTGTAAATATTGCCACAGTTGTATCTGTATGGGATGGGACACCATATGAATGGTCAAACGGGCAAGCATCGCTTGAAGAAAGGGAAAACGGCTACCTCATTAGGTCAGTAAGCAATTATCTGAAGCTGTTTGAAGAAGTTTGGCTCAATAGATCTAAATCAGTATTTATTTCTGATTATTCAAGGGGAATATTTCCCTTAACTTTATCATTAGAAAGCTTTGAAAGGGGTTCAAGCATATATGGTATTTCACACGTTTTACTGAAGTCATCTGATGATTACATCAACCAAATTGTAAATGATATAAAGGTCAAGCTTAGGGAAGAAAATATCAAACCTGCTAGGGCAATTGTATATGTAATTTGGGAGTTGGATGACTATGAGCTGTTCAATGAAGCTCATTATTTAAGGGCAAAGCTTGTCTCAAGATTGGAAGAGCATTTTGGAGAAATTATTCCACTTTCACTCAAAAAAATGGAAAATCTTACCTTAAATTACTCCATATCCAGAGAAAGTGTCATACTTGCATGCACAAAGGTTTCTGCTAATGCTCTTTTAAATAGCGAAGTGGGTAAAATAGTTGTACCTGGAGTTATATGATCAATAAAAAATGCTTTGTTGCATATTTAATAAAATTATAATTTAAAATACAAATTAGTAATTTTTGCTAGTTAATATAAATAAATCACTCATTAAATGACTAATATGAACAAAATTTTACGATTTTTCGTTATTATGCAACAAAGCAGGCATAGTAATAAACTTTATAGGTTGAAGCTGGTGGTTGAAGGCACAGTCATTGGTATACCGCTGAATAGAAACCAATAGCCATTAATGTGGTAAGCTATTAATTCCTAAGTTTACCTGATTATAACATTATTTTAGGGCCACAAAGATGACGGATTTCCTGAACATGATTATAGCAGTTCAAGTTTTAGCAGGAGAATAACTATATTTTAGAGTTTTGATCATGCTTAAGGTCAAACATATTTTTCATTATCGTAGCATCAGCAAATCAGGATCAAGTCAATTTAAGACTTATTTTTCAAAATACACTAAATCGCAATATTTTCTTTCCTGTTATGGACTCTATATTTGCGCTTGACCACGTTCAATAGCAATCTCCTTAAGTATAATCATAAAGAATTATTTCAACTAAAAAATATCTTTATAAATTGTTGATATTTAAAACCGGTATTTTAGCATAAAAATTAAATGATGTGAAGATGTACATCATATATAAAAAGCCCCGCATCTACAACCCCCGGTAAAAGTTTCACTTCTTCATAGATTGACCTTAAGTCATCCTGATCCTGATAATTTATATCTATTATCAAATTACCATTTTCCGTAAATAAAGGATATCCCTTTTGGTCTTTTCTGAGTTGCCATTTTAATTTTAGTCCATCCAATCTTTTATACACAAGGTAAATTGCAAACGGTATAACCTCAGTGGGTAGGGGGTGCGATAGTTTTTTAGATATTTTTTCTCTTGAAATAAATACATGTCTTTCCCGAGCTATTTCCCATATTATTCTTTCTCTTGTAAGAGCTCCACCGCCTCCCTTTATTATATAATTGTTCACGGAACTTACCTCGTCAGCCCCATCTATGGCTATATCAACGCTTTCAATGGAAGGTTCTATAATGGTATAATAATCTGAAACAAGGAACTTGATTTGTGAAGAAGAAGCCACAGCATTTGGTTTTATTCCTAACTTCTTATATTCCGAACCCAGAGCCTTTGCCACGGTGTATGCGGCCGATCCACTTCCCAATCCAAAGATAGGCACTGGCTTGATATTTAAAATATTTTCAACGAAGTCATTTAGGTTATCATTCATGACATTATATACGGCATTATTGTATTTGAGCATATCGCTGCAACTATTATTGTTTGTTTTTTGTCTACTGATATTCTAGCAAGCTAGCTTCATGTATCACCGGTCTTGGTAGTATGCAGCTTGTTCCTGATCCATCAGCTATCACCCATATATTGCCTCGTCATTGGCGTCTCCCCAGGCGTAACTTCGGACCATCCATCTCAGCGCGTTCTGCTGTTCAGTGCAGGTAAGGTCACTACCTCTAATGTTCGGTATTTAAGTAGTATGCCCTGTTATAGAGCCCCTTGCGATCAATCGTTAAGAATTCACTCCTGTTCCTATTATATATAGAACACCAAAAGCATATACATTGTTTGAGTAAATGGTTTGAGTGAAGTCCAGTATCCCAGCGCTGAGGTTCACTGATTGCTTCCCTTATACTCCTAGCCTACTTTTAAATTTTCAAATAATCTAATATTTCGTTAATTTTTGATTCAGAAAGCTTAATTTTATGCAAAATTGTATACCTATCAGGTCTAAGTTCAGGTGCCATTTTTATTGCATTGACTACGGTTTCCCTTTTAATATCAAGTTCATTAAAAGAAATTGGTAGTCCAGCTTTATTTAGACTTGATTTGATCTTGGCCCAATTTAATTTATAAAGGTACGAAGTAAATACAGTGCTTATTCCAACTTTTTCCCCGTGAGTCCCTTGTCCTGGGGCAAGAACATCTAACGCATGAGTTATTAGATGCTCACTTCCACTTAGTGGCCTGCTTGAACCAGCTATACCACCTGCAACACCAGCACTTATGAGTGCTTCTAGCAATGCCCTTACTGAGTCAATATTAAGGCTTCCAATTCCTTGAGCATTGGCTAATGCATGTCTAGCACTTTCAATCGCAAGTTTTGATGCATATTCGCCAAAATATTCTCCCTTCTCTTTCCATGCTAGCCGCCAATCCCTCACTGAAGTTGTTTTGCCAATCAAATCGCCCAGCCCGCTATTAATTTGCCTTTTGGGTGCTTTCATTATAATTGATACATCAGCTATAACGCCAACCGGAGGCATGACCTTAAGAGAATAGGGGTATTTTCCTCCCCTTAAAGAAGAAAATGGACTTGCTATTCCATCATTTGAGGCGTTTGTAGGTACGGAGAGCACTGGTCTGCCTAACTTATAACCGACGTACTTGGCTATATCCAGCGTTTTTCCACCGCCTATCCCTATGATAAAACGATAATTTATCGAGCTTATAGCTGAAAGGATATTCTCTGCTTCGCTGTAAGTAGATTCATTTGCGGTAACTGCATCATACTGGTAGTCTGCAAGCGCATGCTCAATCTCTTCATGAAATATTTTTATTATATGAGGCCCGGTTATAATCAACACTTTATTTTTAAATCTAAAAATATGTAGTATATTCTCTTTATTAAATGCCCCATCCCCTATTATAACTGTTTGCGGTAACTCCATTATATGTTGCAATCTAGTTACCCCTCATAAAATCGTCAAGCTTTAATTTATAATCTTCTAAAATGTCTTCAAAAATTAAATGATGGTTAAACTTAACCATTTTTCCACCGATTATAACATCCTTTACAGCTTCTGGCCCTCCCTGATAAATTATTGACGAAATAACGTCCCAAGATGGTTTAATCTTGTCTAGATCAATGGAAATGAAATCCGCAAGCATTCCGGTCCTAATCAATCCCCCATTTATTCCTAGCGCCGCATGCCCGTTTAAAGTAGCCATTCTTAAGGCTTTTTTGGCATTCATTTTGGTATTCATCTCACTTGCCCTAGATAACATTATAGCTAACCTCATTTCCTTGAACATATCCAGCGTTTCTGAGCTTCCGGCACCATCGGTTCCCAAGCTAACATTTATGTTAAGCTCATTCATTCTGTTTAATCTGGCTATTCCACTGCCAAGCCTTGAATTAGAAGTAGGACAATGAACAATATTTACACCCGTTTCTGAAATTTGAAATATTTCTTCATTACTAAGATGCACTCCATGAGCGGCTATCAATCCTTTTCTCAGTAAACCTACAGACTTTAAAAACTGAACCGGATTCTGGCCATATATTTTATTAATTTGCCTGACTTCCTCCTTTGTTTCGGAAAGGTGTATTTGAACCTTGTAACCTTTTATTTTGGATATTTCTTCTAAAAGATCTTTTGAAACTGCATATAGTGAATGAGGGGAAAGAACCATTTCTATACCATAACTTGCAAGCATATCAGCATATCTATCAACATTCTTTATTCTCTTCCAGCTCTCTTCCTTCATGTATTCCACTGTATCAAGGAATGAAAGCGCAAGCTTTGCTCTTATAGGAAAATTAAGCTTTTTTAAGGCTTCAATCATTGGCGAAATATCATAGAAATCGAGAAATGATGTTATGCCGGAATCAAGCATTTCAGCTATTCCAACTACATTGCCAGTAACAAGTTCTTCATGTTTTAATTTTCCCTCAATCTGCCAAACTTTATCCAACCATGAATGAAGGTCATCCTGCTCGCCTACCCCTCTCATGAGTGTCATTGCAACGTGAGAATGTGTATTAGCAAAACTAGGCATTATCACTGAATTTCCTAGGTCAAAAAATTCGTCATAGTCAATATCATTTTTATTATGCCCGGCATAGATTATTTTCCCATCTTCAACAAGAACAAAAGCATCAGAAATTAACTGCCCTTCCGAATGGGGCAGCATAAATTTCGCTTTAAATAACTGTTTCAAGATTTTCTTTGATACTTTTCTGTAAACTGCACTTCATTGATTTCTGCAATGAGAGAGAAATAGTCATTTGCTAATGCCCTCTTTATATACTGTAATCCTTCCACCAAGTACATTTCTTGAGGAAGCTCCATTTTAAGTATGCCTTCTGCAAATGTAAACTGTGGATTTTCTATATCAAGCCTCCTTTGCAGTATTGTTACAACCTTTTCATTAAAATCTGTAATTTCCTTTACAACCTCTACATCATATATTATAGTTTTTCCAGCAAGCCTATCGTTAAAATCAACCTGGACCCTACCGCTTCCTATTGATATGATTGTGCCTAGCTGATTATCAATTTCAACTTCACTTCCAACCTGCAGATCCTTTGCCTTATCTCCAAACTTCCTAAGTGGTATCACTTTTACCTTTGCTGGATTCCATGGACCAAATGCCCTTTCTGGAGTCAGTTCAATAGTCTTTTTCTCTCCTACATTTAAATTTAAAAGCTCTTCATCAAGAGATTTAAGAACCCAATTTTTTCCCAACGCAACTAGTCTGGGTTTATATTTTGTTCCCTCCTTGTACAGTTTTGATGATTTGGCCACATCCTCCAAAGTGGTTTCTATTACATCGCCTGTTTCCTTTATTTTTGCAGTGTAATTAAGCAGAATTAAAGATCCCTGCTGCAATTTCTATTCTAACCCCTTCAACTTATCCAAGGCGATAGATATAGCTTTATCTGTATCTGATTTATACCCAAGTTCCTTTAACGAATATCCCACCGCAGCTACTGTTGGAAGAACCCTAGATTTTTCAATTATTCCCATGTTTCCGATTCTAAATATTTTTCCCTTAAGTTCTCCAAAGCCACCAGTTATGATTGTATTGTAACTTTTTTCCATCACAGATCTGAACTTTGCATCATCTATTCCTGCTGGATATTTAACGGAAATAACTACATTTGACCTGAACCTTTCCTCCACAAATGGCTGCAAACCCATAGCTTCAAAAGCAGAATAATATGCATCTGCAGCAATTTTATGCTTGCTAACCCTCTTATCTATACCTTCCTTTGATATTTTTGACAATGCAGTCTCAAGAGCGTAGAATATTGGCAGCGCAGGAGTAAATGGCGTCTCATATTTTACCAGATAGTCAACATAACTGGCATAATTAAAATAGGTTGAAAGTGGTGGGTTTTTCCTTACAAAATCAACAACCTTATCACTGACTCCTACAAGAGACACCCCAGGTGGTGTAAATAAGCATTTTTGACTGCCAGCTATTACCACATCGGCTTTCCACTCATCCATTGGTAATTCATCACCTCCAAAAACTGAAATTGCATCAAGCACATAGAAAAGCCCGTATTTTTCTGCTATATTGCCTAATTCTTTAGCCATCCTATAGGTGGTTCCAGGTGAAGTATCATTGTAAACAAGAAATATTCCTTTGGCATCCCTGTTTTCCATTATAGCCTTTTCAATGCTTTCAACTGAAGGAGCAGATCCAAATGGTGCATTTACCCTTATAGCTTTACTCTTAGCAGTTTCTATTTGAGATGCCAGTCTTCCACTGAACTCACCAAAGACTGGAACTATTGCCTTATCACCAGGCCTCAGTAAATTCATGACGGCTGATTCAGCACCACCTGTTCCTGAAGAACTTAGTACAACAACATTTCCTTTTGTTTTAAATATCTGTTTTGAAGTGTCCTCTATGCTTTTCATTAACCTATGAAAGTCTTCACCCCTATGGTTAATTATTGGCTTGCTCATTGATAGCAATACATCATCCGGCACATCAACAGGTCCAGGAAGCATAACATTTCTTCTTTGAAACTCCAATTATCTATCCCCCATTTATTCTTATTCAATTAATTAATAAATATTTAACTGATTTTGAATTATTCTACAAAATAATAAAATCAGGATTTATGTTTTCAGAGACAAATCCATAAACGGAAAAGAGTCGTTAATTTAAACAAATTATAAAGCAAACATATATTTCATTTAAGTTAAAACTCAAGTTCTATTACTTCAAGTCTTTTCCCAGATACATCTGGCATTATTGCGCTGCCTTTGTACGCATCGCCATATATCAAACCCGCTAATTCTCCGTCAACAGTGATTTCAGCTTGGAACGATCCAAGAAACAATTTATCAGAAGATGAAAGATATGCCACAATTCTTTTTATAAAATCAGATAATGATGATGTAATATCTGTATCGCAGCTTACAGCACCATGGTCTTCATGAGAATCAAACTCATATTTACACTGATCGTTACTCTCATTAAGAAAGTTGGAAATTGTTTCTTTAAAATTGATTCCTTCTGAAGTTGGAAACAACTCTGCGAGAAAACCCATATGAGGTACTACATTACCACTTATTCTTTCCATTTCTTTATCCAATTTATTCCATCCGGATTCAGATATCTTAAACATTGATAGTTTTAAAATAATGCGTTTATTAAATATTTCTAAAATAAATATTTAATAAATTCAGACCATAGATCCATAAAATGTAAAAAAGTTTACCATCATCGTAAAAATTGTAGCGC
>JBMFVR010000024.1:0-2599 GCA_049965895.1 Nitrososphaeria archaeon
GTTCAAGGAACATCGAGGAAAGGGAGATGCCAAGGACAGGAACATTGCTTGCCTACACAAAGCTCAGTGAGCCAGCGCAGGAGTTCAAGGAGTATGCGCCAATATACCTTGGGTTCATAAGGCTTGATAACGGTGTTAACGTAATTTCAATGATTGCTGATGCTGATGAAGATAAGCTAAAGAGTGGGTCAAGGGTGAAGGCAACTGTAAGAAAATGGACAGAGGACGGAAAGGGCGGCCTGATATACTACGGTTACAAATTCAGGGTATCTGACTGATCCTTTTTTTATCAATTCAAGTTTTTAGAAAAATCTTATAAGATAGAACCAAAAGCTACTTGTAAGGTGATTGGGGGTTGAACCTTTCTCTTTTTAAATTGAGGGCAAACATGATAGTGACCCTGCTGGTAATAGTGGGGTTCACAACACTCCTGGTATTTGGAATATTTGCGCTTGTAGGTATAACAAACATAATCTTTGCAGTTTCAATAGTGGTCCTGATAAACGTAGCTGAGTGGTTGTTCGGCCCCAAGCTAATAGACAGGATGTATCATACTAGGGAAGTTAAGGAAGGGGAGCTGCCAGAAGTGAGTGAAGCAGTGAAAAGGATTTCCCAGAGGGCAGGCATAAAGGAGCCAAAGCTTGTAGTAGCTGACATCGACCTGCCCAACGCCTTTGCCTATGGCTCACCACTAACTGGTAGCAAAGTTGCAGTTACAAGGGGTCTTCTCAGGATACTGAATCCGGAAGAGGTGGAAGCTGTGCTTGGGCACGAGCTGGGGCATCTCAAGCACAGGGACGTACAGGTCATGATGGTGGTATCAATACTTCCGGCGATACTTTACTATATTGCATATATATTCATGATAAACTCGTTCTTTGACCAGAGGAATAACTCTGGCGTGATGGTGATCATAGGCATTATTGCGTTTCTGGGTTATATGGTGCTTAGCCTGCTGATGCTTGCCTTTAGCAGAATGAGGGAAAGCTATGCAGACTTTCATTCAACTCAGGTTGTTGATAACGGTGCAAGGAAGCTCAGCTCAGCATTAGCAAAGCTCTACATTTACGGGTCTATAACATCAAAGAGGAAACCCAAGGAATCAAAGCAAGCCGGAACAATGAGGGCGCTGTTTATAGTTGACCCATCATCCATAAACGCAGATGACCTGAAGGCGCTTAGTGGCGATGAAGCTCTTGAATATGTAATGAACAGGAAAACCACCTTTACCGACAGGATTGAGGAGTTACTTTCAACTCACCCCAACATAGTGAAAAGAATAAACAACCTCAAAAAAATTTCTCAATCGTAACCGTTTTAAGTTAGGAGTTTCATTTTGTTAAACATGAAGGAGGAGGACAAGCAGATAATATGGATTGATTACTTCGATTCATCCCTCAGCAGGGGTAAAGGGAGAAGGGTTCCAAGGAGCCTTTCGATTTCAAATCCAAGGCCAGAGGTATTTATGGAAGCGCTGAAGAGGATGAACATCGAGGGGCAGCAGTTTGAAGCCAAGCACCCTAAGAGAAACAACAGGCGAACATTTTACATACAGGTTAAAAGGGCATCGCCCAAGCAGCAGCTTCTCAAAAAGCTTGCTCAGAGCGTCAAAGGCATCAAGTGAACTACTTTTTTTCTCCTAGCCACCAATTTAGGTATTCCTTTTTTGGGTCATACTTTTCTTTAGATTTCTTCTGATCGATTAGCCTTGTCAGTTGATTATAGTTAACATATAGACCACACCTCTTGCATATGTACATTTTTGTGGCAGGCTCATATATCATTGGTTGCCCGCAATCGGGGCAGGCTACTGGCATGCTTAACTTTCCCGGCGACCCATTTTTATGTGTTTCTGAAAACTCAAAAAATGTTTCGTTGTGTGACAAACAGCTTTAAACAATAAGCAAAGCTTTTAAGCTCATCTTATAAAATGTTCAAACATGGCAGATGAATTGATCAACCTTTTCAAGATATCAGATCAGGTAAAATCTGAGAGGGGTGCCATGGGCATGGTAGTAAATTTTGTAAACATACAGGGCAAACCATATATCAAAGTTCAATGGAAGAACGGGACCTATGGCATTTATGGAAATGAAGAGATAAAGAGATATAAAATTAAAAGGATGACGTAGGTAGAAATATTTTGAGTGTAGGTTCCTTTTCCCCGTTATTTGGGTTCATTCCCAATTCCCCGACCGAGTATGCGCTTTATATGATAATAATATGGGTTCCCTACATTGTATTGATAATTTATGGCCAGAGGCTTCAGGGCTATGCAATAATGGCAGATGTTGGAAGGTACCTTTCCAGGTTAAAGGTTGATGCTGAAAAATCTAGGGGTAACCTGCTCAGCTATCTTCAGAAAAAGGGAGTTGCAGGGGATGGACAGCGGACCATGGAGGGTATGATAAAGAGCGTCACGATCTTTCCTGAAAACATGGATCCTGTAGGCATTGTCAAGAAAATGGAGCTTATAATTAGGACACAGGAGGAGCATGTTAAGCTAAGGGTCAGGGAAATAATGAAGTCAGCAAATGACCTCGAAAGGACTGCCGCAATAAACATGCTCGAAATTTCTTCTGCACTGGACATGATATAT
>JBMFVR010000024.1:2609-13370 GCA_049965895.1 Nitrososphaeria archaeon
GTAAGGCACTATTATCTGATAACAAAAAAATCACCCGATGGCATTTACTTGGCAGCGCAGCTTCAGATGATCCTGCCTAGCCTAGTGAAGCAGGCAGATGCATACCTAAATGCAATGGATGCCCTTGAAAAGCTGCTTCCCCTAGGCGATGCTGCAGGGCCTCTCACGGTATCAAGATGGATGAAGGATTCTCAAAAGTACGATTATGATGATGAAACTGTTTACTCGGAGATGGACTACAAGGGCAGAAGAGTTGCTGTGATAAAGGCAAAGGGTCCAGGGGCCAGTGTGGGAAGGGTTGACGATGCACTGGCTAACCTTCTTAACGGACCATATTCGGGATCGTCAGCCGTGATCATGATAGATGCAGCACTGAAGCTTGAAGGGGAAAGGTCAGGGGATGTTGCAATGGGAATGGGTGCTGCAATAGGTGGAATAGGAACGGAAAAGTTCAAGATTGAAGATGTATCAACAAAGCTGGGCATACCGGTTTATGCGGTTATAATAAAAGAATCTCTGATAGAAGCAATATCTGTCATGACAAGGGATATAGCAGAGGCTGCAGACCAGGCAAGGAAGACCATACTTTCTCTGATAGAAACCCAAGTGCCTGAAGGAGGAAAAGCCATCATCATAGGCGTGGGAAACACTCTGGGGGTGGCTCAGTAGTTGATGTCAAGGCAGAAGAACCAGCAGATTCCGAAGTATTATTCTGTTGAAGAATGCCCAAAGTGTGGTTACAAGATAAAGAGGGATTTTAAAGAGGGTGATTATGTTTTAAAAATTTCAGGTGTCTGCCCCAAGGACAATTCACCGATGTTCATTTCAATGATATATTCTGAAGTGGAGCAGCACAAGTGATTTGCACTTGCCTGAAAAACCTTTACATTATTGAATCTATTTAATCAATAAGCTTTTAAAACCAGTCAGCCAGCAATCTGGCATGAAGGTTTCAATACTTGGAGGCACAGGAGATCTTGGAAAGGGGCTTGCGCTGAGGCTTGCTGAAAGCTCTGAAGTAATAATAGGTTCAAGGGATATGGAAAAGGCCAGGACCATAGCCGAGCATTACAGGTCAGAATTTAAAGACAAAAGAGGTCGTGAGCCCACCATAACAGGAATGCAGAATAGTGAAGCTGTGTCCAGGGGTGATTATATAATAATAAGCATACCCTATGAAGTTCTCCCGCAGTTCCTGGACGGTTTGCAGATTGATCCTTCCAAAACGGTTATTGTGCCTGTCGTGCCCATGAAGAAGGGGAAAGATGGATTTCTGTATGTGCCATATCAGGTTGAAGGGCAGCAGATCTCGGCTGCAGAACTGGTCAAGTCCAAAACAAAAAGCCAGCGAATAGCATCAGCGTTTCATACGGTGCCAGCAATTAGGCTTGCTGACCTTGGGCAGTCACTTGATTACGATGTAATGATTGCAGCAGATGAAAGAGAGACATATGAAGAGGTTTCACAGCTTGTAAAAACGATAGCCGGCCTAAAACCGGTTTACGCTGGGAAACTGTACACATCAAGGTACCTTGAGCCGCTAACACCGCTGCTCCTAAACGTTGCCATAAACAACAAGCTTCATGCTCCAAGCCTTAAAATTGTGTAGGGGCCTATTGAAACAATAAAGGGAATAGATTTTTAAACCCTGCAAAACAAGCAATATGAGGACATTTGAAATTTCCAATATGCACCTTTGATGCAAAGGTAGGAGTTTTATGCCCGAGGTGTGAGGAAAGGTTACGGAACGGCGAAATAACTGATGCTGATGTAAAGGCATCGTTTGCGCTCGCAAAGCTGGCGGTGCAGGTTCCAGCATTGGATAAACTTACACTTAAAAGGGCATACCTTATTGATGGAGATTATATTTTACTTTTTAACCAGGGTGAGGCAAGGGCGTTGCTCTCCAACAGGTCGCTGATGGGGAAGCTGAAGGAGGCCATTGGTAATTTCTGGGTCACAGAACAGACCTCGGATATGAGGCAGTTCATTGAAGACCTGCTTTACCCTGTGAGGATACTTACAGTAAACGTTGTCTGGATTCCCGACGGAACAAGGCAGATAAAGGCCGTAATATCTGGCTCCCGCAGTGCCAATTTTCCGGTAGATCTGGCCAAGGCTGCGAAGATAGTCAAGGCAATAAAGGGTGATGATGTAGTGTTTGAATTTGAAAGGGGTAAATTTGAGAGGGGGAGGCCAAGAAGTGCAATCCAGGGACTTAAAGGATCTTGAGGGCAAGAATGTAACACTTACTGGATGGATAGATAGTTTCAGGCAGCTTGGAAAGATAACCTTTGTTCTAATGGGTGACCCTGACGGAAACTATCAGGCAGTGGCGCGGGATGAATTGGCAAGGAAGATAGCTCAGGTGCCACGGCAGAGCTATGTGAAAATATGGGGGCAGGTTGCAAGGGGGCAGGGAAAAATAAGCCCATTTGAAGTAAAAATTGAAGGTTTCGAGGTTATAAACGAAGCGGATACAGTGCTTCCCATCGACCCGGCTTCAAAGGTTAAGAGCGAGCTGAATACAAAGATCAATAACAGGCCGTTGGACCTGAGGGTGCCCGAAGAAAGGGCTGTATTTCTTACAAGGGCAAAGGCGATGCAGGTTATTAGGGAGTTTCTCATTAGTTTTGGATTCGTGGAAGTGGATACACCAAAGATAATAGCAACAGCCTCCGAAGGTGGTGCCGAACTTTTCAAATTTGATTATTTTGGAAGGCCGGCCTACCTGGCGCAGAGCCCACAGCTTTACAAGGAGGAGCTAGTATTATCCCTCGGTAGGGTTTTTGAAATAGCACATTATTATAGGGCTGAAAAGTCAAACACTGTAAAGCATTTGAATGAATTTACTAGCGTTGATATAGAAGCAGCAATGGCTAGCAGGGAGGACGTAATGAAAATAATAGAAGGTTTGGTGAATGAAATGTACAGGAAACTTGAGGTTAAGAGTGAATTTCACGATAGCTTCCCGGTATATTCTTATAAAGATATAGTTAAACATGCAGGGCTAAAGTTTGGTGATGACCTTTCCTCAGATGTGCTTAATGATTTTGGAAGGGGAAAGGGGTTCTACTTTATAGTTGACTGGCCCCTTTCCTTGAAACCGTTCTACACAATGCCTCGGGGGGACCAGCTGAGTGAATCGTTTGACCTGATGTATGGTGGGCTTGAAATAGCTTCTGGCGGTCAGAGAATTCACAGTTATGAGCTGCTTTCTGAAAGGTTAAGGGCAAGCAGCCTTGACCCTGAAAGTTTCTCTGAACACCTGAAGGTTTACAGGTGGGGAATGCCACCTCATTCTGGATGGGGCATGGGGTTGGACAGGCTCATGATGGTGCTGATGAACAGGGAAAACATAAGGGAAGTTGTACTCTATCCGCGAGATTCCAGGCACCTGGCCCCCTAGCGTTTCCTAATTATCCTTCTCCTTTCTGCATCCATTAGCGCAAGGAATAGCTGGTCATCCTCCTTGCCCGATATGACCTCAGGTATTTTGGTTACAGGAACGTCAAAGCAGAGCGCAATGGCAGCCTTCTTTCCATGTTCCCTTATGAGTGCCCTTATCCTCTCAGCTCTGTCCTTCAGCTCACTGTTCTTGCCCGAGGTCATATCAAAAATAGATCCTTCATCAACATCTAAAAGTGTGATGTCTGTTGACCCGCATCTGCTGCAGCTGGGGGGGTCTCCCAGGTAGTAGGCTTCAACAGTGTAAACAGAGTTGCAGGAGTAGCAGTAGAGCGTCTTCGTGCAACCCATTGACCTTGCCTTGGCGCCTTCAATTATGAGCCTCTTTAGCCTTGCTGGGTCAACGACCTCACCTTGCCTTGCCATCTCCTCAAGTCCTATCATCGCAACCGGCGATGGTTCCCTGAGCTGCCCCATTGAAACCACCTTAATCTTGCCATCTCTTATGTCCTTCATCAAATCAGCCACGGCCTTCCAGTTAAGGTCCTCCTCCATCATTGTCCTTATGGCTTCTTCATATATTGCGGTCCCCTTCAGGGATGTTGCAAGAAGCTTGGCATCTTCAATGGTGACCATCTTTCCTGGCTCAACAGCGCCCATCTTTCTTGAGGCCTGTATGAGCCTCCTCCTGAATATTCCTGTTTCTTCACAGCTCTGCATAGCCAGAGAAGCAGTATCAGCCTGCATGAGCTGCATGATTGACCTTGTCACGTGTTCGGGCGATATGCTGGATGATTCAAGGATTATCCTGTAGGCATCATTCTTCACCTTAATAGGGGTGCCCATGTCCTGAGAAATAAGGTATGCCAGAATTCTTGAAAGAGTCCTGTTTTCTATGAGCCCTAGGTGAGTATGTATGATAACGTAGGAGCCAACGCCTTCAACAGTTATCAATCTGTCAGAGGGAACTGGCAGCCCGCGCTTTACTTGAAGCTCAATTTCAGCTATGGTGTTTTCAGCAGATTCTTCATCCATGGGGAATTCCTCAACCAAGTACTTTATTGCATTGTCCCTGCTCATGCCTGCTATAATCCCCCTCACCCTTCCAACTTCTTGGGCCACTTCCTTGACCACTGGTATTTCCTCTCCTATCCAGCTGGGTATTGCGCCTGTCGGGTCATCGGCCCTCTTTACAAACACCCTGTTCCTGTTAATGTCAGTTATGATCCATGCGCTGCCGGCCAGAATGAACTTTGAACCTATTTCACCGTATTCTGATATGAATGATTCATCCAGCTGGCCCACACCCTCTCCACCCTCATTTATTACAGTGTATGTGACCTCTTCAGGTATCATTGTCAGGTTTGAAAAGTAATAATCAAAGAGGGGACCTGACTTTGGGGGTTTCATGATTGCACCCTCCATGTACCTTGCAAGTGGTGGTCTCCTTCCGGTCATGTAGTTTATAACTGAAATTACACTCTCTGGGGATATTGAATGGTATGGATAAGTGGTCCTCAGCAGGGATAAAAGCTCCTCTGTTTTTATCACCATTCTTTCCATTATGAGTCCTGCAATCTGCTGTTGCATCACATCCAACGGCGCAATGGGCACGTTTATTGGCTCGACGTTGCCCTCCATTGCTCTCTTTGCAAGCACAGCAGCTTCAATTGCATCGTCCGAATCCTGCACAATCACTATCCCCCTGCTCACCTTGCTCAAGCTGTGTCCTGACCTTCCAACCCTCTGTATCAGCTTTGATGCCTGCCTAGGAGAATTGTACTGAACTATAACATCCAGATCACCAATATCTATTCCTAGTTCAAGGCTGCTGGTGCATATAACACCCATCACCCTTCCTGCCTTTAGCCCCTCTTCAGCTGAACTTCTGGAGCTCGCAGAAAGGCTTCCATGGTGTATGGATATGGGAAACTTCGGATCAATGAGCCTCATCCTGCTGACTAGCGATTCAGCTTCACTTCTTGTGTTCGTAAAGACCAGTGACTTTTTACCCCTGATGTTTTCCATTATAAGCCTAAGCCTGTGTGCGACGTCAGGAAAGAGTGGGCCACCTCCCTCCCCCTCCCTTCCCTTCTGATATATAACCTTAAATTCAAACATCTTTTTCGGAAAAGCCTTTATGATCTCACATTCCCTGCCCTCTCCAACCAGAAATCTGGAAATCTCCTCCGCGTTTCCAACTGTAGCGGAAAGGCCAATAACCTGCACGGGCGTGCCTGTGATGCTTTCAAGCCTTCTCAGGCTTATGGCAAGCTGTGTTCCGCGCTTATCATCGGCCAATTCATGAACCTCGTCCACAACCACATGTCTAATTGACCTGAGCATTTCCCTGAGCTTTCTGCCCACAAGAAGTATCTGTAACGTTTCAGGTGTTGTAATCAGGATGTCAGGAGGTGCAAGCACCTGGCCCCTTCTATCAGCCTTGGGCGTGTCCCCGTGCCTCACTGCCATCCTGAAGTCAAGCCTCCTAGTCCACCATCCAAGCCTGTCTAGAAGGTCCCTGTTAAGTGCCCTCAGAGGTGTTATGTAAAGCGTGCTTACACCGTTTCCCCTTCCTTCCCTGAGCATTATATCAAATATGGGTAGCATTACGGCCTCGGTCTTTCCTGAGCCAGTGGGGGAAATTAGGAGGGCATTTTTACCGAGCAGAATTGCCGGTATTGCCCTGGTCTGAATTTCCGTAGGCGCGTCTATGCCCTTTTCCATGGCCAGCGCTCTGAGTACATCTGAAAGGTGTGGAAAGCCCTCCATATGGCTCCTGAAGCCTCAAACGCTTTATAAGTTTGTTTGAAGGTTTAGAGCATAATTATTGTAAATGGTTCATAATTTTGGTTAGCTTCAACATATTTATATAAATCCAATTTAAACAATTAAACTGATGGGCAATCAGCAAATAATTTCACTTATATTAGAATATGAATTTAAATTAGGTTACGGGCAGGTAGATAGCAAACTGCCATTGAGGTGTTTTAAATGAAAAAAAGTATATCCGACCTACTAAATGAAACTCTTGACCAGTACGGGGAAACTTCCAAGAGGGTGGTTATCTGGCACCTTGAAAACACCATCGGTATCAAGCTGGACGATATAGAGAGGGAACCTCAGAAATTTATTAATGCACTTGGAGAAATTTATGGGGACCTTAACAGGGTTGTGGAAACCAGCCTGTGTGAAAATATTGCGCGTGAATACGGAATAAAGTACAAGGGTGAGGGGCTCGTAAGGCTGCTGGAAGAAATCGGGTTTAACAATGGCTAGAATGGGAAATCATCAAAAAGGATTTTTATAGTGGTTCGTGCAGTTACAGTTCATGCATGGAAAATTCAGAGGTTCAGGATATTCCGATGTACCAGCTTCAGTAAGGGAGCAGATGGTCCCGCTACAGGACCTTCTCCGTGCAATGTCAATCAGGAAGGAAGACGTAATAGCGGATATGGGGGCAGGGGCTGGATATTATACACTTCTGTTTGCAAAACAGGCAAGCAAGGTATATGCTCTAGACGGTGTTGCGGAAAATACAAAATTGATAGATGCAAGGGCAAAGGAAATGGGATTATCCAACATTCATGCATTAACTGTTGACCTTTGCTCCCTGGTTCCGGTAAAGGAAATTACGTATGTATTTTTCTCCAACAGCCTTCACGATATGCCGTGCTGGAAGGAACTCATAGGCACAATCTACAACATCCTGCCGGAAGGTGGAAGACTTGCTATTCTTGAGTTTAAGCCAGATGCACCATTTGGTCCTCCTCATTCGAGGATTTCACCTGAACAGCTTGACGAAGTTGTGCTTAAAGCCGGATTTTCAAAGAGGGGCACAGTGGATTTTAGATATCACTACTTTTCCCTGTTCTTCAGGGCTCATAGGTGAGCGATGATTTTTTAGCAACATTTATTTTATGGTATAACAGTGTTAATTGCAGATTGAAAACAGCATGCGAGGAGGTCGTTAAGTACGTTTTACCTGCGTACAGGAGCATAATTGCAAAGGATCTTGTCTACAGCTATGGGCTTACACAGGAACAGGCTGCAAGGATCATGAAGATTTCACAGGCTGTGGTTAGCTACTATATAACTGCAAAGAGGGGCAAGGGAGTGAAGAAGTATGAAGAGCTTAAGGTTCTGAATGAGAAGGCGCACGAAGATTCCAGAAGGCTCGTGAACGGTGTTCCCATAGAAAAGGTTACAGCAGGTTTTTGTGACCTATGTACTCTTATGAGAAAGAACAATATGCTTAAGGAAGAAGTGCTTGACACCTGCACGCATTAGATATTTTTACCTCTGTAATGGAGCAGTGCAATGATTGAGATCATGAATCAAAGTAAAGCATGAATTCATACGGGTGAGGTCTGGCGTTGACAGCATTGAACTCATTTATGAGCATTTCCTCAAAAGTGCTCAACGTTTCCTTACTGAAGAACGGTTTAAGGTATTCATTATCAGATTTCAGTTCTTCCACGGCATCCTTTAGGCTCCCTGGCAGCTTCCTGACACCAAGCTCTTCAAGTTCTCTTTCAGAAAGCTCATAAAGGTTCCTGTCAACCGGATTTCCTGGGTCAATTTTTTTCTTTATTCCATCAAGCCCTGCAAGCACAATTGCTGGAAGAGCCATGTAAGGGTTGCAGCTGGGATCTGGTGTCCTAAATTCAATGCGCTTTTCCTTCTCGTTACCAGACCTGTAAACTGGTATCCTGATGTTTGCGCTCCTGTTTCCCCTGCTCCACGCTATGAACGTAGGGGCTTCATAACCAGGTACAAGCCTCCTGTAGCTGTTGGTTGTGGGTGCAACCAGCGCAGCCAGGCTCCTGCTGTGCTTGATCAGCCCTCCGGTAAAGTACCTTGCTTCCTGGCTTATCTCCGCGTATTTGTCTGACGGATCGTAGAACCTGTTTCTTCTTAACTCGTAACCATTTCCGTCCCATAAACTTACGTGCACGTGCATTCCGCTACCGTTGTCGCCAAATATCGGCTTTGGCATAAATGTTGCGTACTTTCCAACAGACTTTGCGATCTCCCTAGCAACGCTTTTGATTGTAACTATGGAATCAGAAGCTCCAACAAGAGTGTCCATGTAAAAGTTTATTTCAACCTGACCGGAGGCAGCAACTTCATGGTGATGAACCTCTGGTAGGATTCCAAATTCAAAAAGCGCATCGGAGACCTGTGTCCTGTAATCCATCAGCGAGTCCATGGGTGGAACTGGATAGTATCCTTCCTTTTCCCTTATTCTGTAAGGGTTTTCACCATAGGGTGCTTCATTTGAGGTCACCCTGTACATCTGCTGATTGCCTCCGTTAACTTTCCAGCTGGCTTCATCAAATACAAAGAATTCAAGTTCAGGTCCAAATATAGCGGTCATACCGAGTTCAGTTAAGTGATCCTGCAGGCTTTCAGCTATCCCCCGTGTATCGCTTGGCAGCCTCTCCTGCGCAGATCTCCTGTAAATTTTACCGATCATTCTGGATATACCGGGCCTCCACGGGATTCTGGCATATGTGGCGGGGTCAGGAACAAGTACAAGGTCGGATTCTTCAATGCCGGTAAACCCCTTGATGCTAGATCCGTCAACCTTGGGGAAACCTCGCTTAAATGAATCTTCGTCGAACACATGTGATGAAACTGTAAAGTGCTGCATTCTTCCCCTAAGGTCTGCAAACTGAAGGTCAATATACTTGCTGTCATCTTTTATCATTTTGAGCACGTCCTCCGGCAGAAACTGCCTGGGCACAGCCTTTCCGTTTATCAAATTGTATGGCATGCTGAAGCAGATAATTGAGATTGTTTATAAGTTTTTCCAATTAAGCCAAATTTTGTTTGATAAAATACGATTTTTAACGAACTATTTTTGAGGATACACCGCGTTCTGTTAAAATCTGTTTTAACAGTTCAGAGGCTTTTTTCAAATCTGGTGCCTTTATCACCTTTACGTTCTTCTTTCCAGCATCAATGGACAAGTTAAGCTTCGGTACAGCTATGAAATAAGCTTCTTTTATTCCCGAATCATAAACCTTTGAAAGGAA
The DNA here is from genome assembly GCA_049965895.1 of Nitrososphaeria archaeon. GTDB lineage: Archaea > Thermoproteota > Nitrososphaeria > Conexivisphaerales > UBA164 > KM4347-05. The sequence goes on from JBMFVR010000024.1 coordinate 12,059, forward strand.
CTCTATCAGTTCTGAAATGTTTACACCTTTCGCATCAACCCTCACATCAACTGCGCGAAGTGACCCATCGTGTTCAAACACGAAGTCGTAATGGTGGTTTACGCCCGAAGCACCCATTATTGTTTGACACCTTTTTGGGTAGAAGCCGAGGTCCATGATTGCCCTTGAGATTGGCTCAACATCAACCGCCCCTTTGGAGCTCAGCGATCCAAGGGTGATCCATTTTGCGCTTCCGAGCCCAAAGCTCTTACCACAGGTTTTGCACATAAATGCAAGCGCCTCCTGCACACTAGTATGAAGTCCACAGTTCATACATTCAACACTTGTGCCTTCAACCTTCAGGTTCTGGGAGCCGCACTTGGGGCAAACCATCTTTGAAAATGGATCCGGCGAACCACATGAAGGACACACCATGGTCAGGTAGGGGCTTTTCATGGTCAGTTTTCCTGATTTTTTCAGATCGTTCACTTCCTTTATGATTTCTTCCTTAGGCACATCTATATTTTCGAGCAGCTTGGGGACAGTGAATCCAGTAAGGTGATCGGGGTAAGCTTCAACGCCAGTTTCGCCCGCAATAGATAGAATATGCTTCTGTATGCAGTTTTCCATACCAAAATTTTGATATGTACATTTAAAAACTGTATGTGAAATAACATATCATTATAGCATATTCAGTGCAAAAATTTTGCACTATAATTGCCAAAGTAAAAATAAATTTCACTAATCTAATCTGGCGCCTTGGAACTTTATAGTAATGGTGGTTAAGGTGGGGGAAAACTTCCGTTTATATGGTAGTTAAATCTTGATTCTTTTGAGATGTTATTTGTTGGCAATCTGTTAGTAGCAAGAATCATTCTTATAATTCTGATATGGAGCGTACTGATTATAAGGATGGCAAATTAGCTAGGCCTTTACTGATCTTAAAGCCATCGCTTTTAGCGGATCACAGTTACGCTTTTAAGTTTCCCTTCTCATAAATTATGCAATGCTGAGCAAAAATGAGAGAATTGCAGAAACAAGACAAAGGAAAGGCATGAGGGGATGATCGTAAAGAGGTCAAGGTGCTGAAGAACCACCTTGACGCGGTCACCCTTGAAAGGCTCACAAGGGTGTTTTTATCGAGGCAAAATGGTTCACTAACTGTGCTCAGGTACCATTCAATGCAGATTACAGGACCAAGAGCGTGAGGGTCAAGCCGTTGACAGCTTCGAATAGAGGGAGATAAATGTCATGTCAAGCCAGATGAGGCAGGGAATTTTGAATGGTATAAAGATGGACATATTAATTAAACCTGAGCAGGACCAAGAAGGAG
>JBMFVR010000025.1:0-13300 GCA_049965895.1 Nitrososphaeria archaeon
CCTGAAGAGGGTGAAGAAGTTAATTCATGAAGCGCATGGTCATGCAGGTATGATCGTGTTTCCGGAGTACACAAACTTCTTTGCCGCGCAGGATATAAGTAGGAATGATCTTTACGAGATGTCAGATAGCACAGGCTTCATCAACGAAGTGAAATCAGCGGCGGTTAAGCATCAAATTGGAGTAGTAATAGGTGTTTATGAAAGGGCTGATAGGCCGGCAGTTCACAGCACCGTATATTTTATTAAGCCAGATGGAGAAATAGGCATAAAGTACAGCAAATCACACCTCTTTAACGCGTTCGGTTCAAGTGAGCTTGAAAGGCTTGTTCCATCAAGCGACATGCCTGCAGTGTTTGAATTTTTGGGCTTCAAATTCGGAATTATGATCTGCTATGAAATAAGGTTTCCAGAGATTGCAAGGAGAATGGCGCTTATGGGGGCGGATGCGCTGATAGTGCCCAGTGCATGGTACAGGGGGTTCAACAAGGAGGATCAGTGGGAGACTATGGTGAAGGCAAGGGCCATGGAGAACACGGTATATGTCCTAACATCTAATCAGATAGGGAACAGTTTCACTGGAATAACTATGGTGGCAGACCCTGCGGGGATAGTGGTGTCTAGGGCAACGGAGGAGGAGGGGCTGTTATATGCTGAGCTTTCAAGGGAAAGGATAGATAAGGTGAGGAGCGCAATGCCACTTTTAAGACAGAGAAGGCCCGAGCTGTACTGAAAATTAGAACATAGTTATGAGCCTTAATTCCGGTTCCTGAGGGTTTTCAATGCTGACATAATATAGTGGCCCTGGGGGCCTCACTGTTCTCAGAAATATGTGGTTCTCCTTCTCCACTATTACCCTTTCCCTTGTGGCATACTTTTCTGTTATATCCAGTCCTCTGTACGCTCTGTAAGAAAAGAGCACCATTCCTGAGCCTTGACTCAAGTTGTTCATCACAAGGTCCTTGATGGCGGATTCATATGCTGACGGATTGAAGGAAGCTTCATGCTCCCACACTATTATATCAGCTATGATCATAGCACCACTAAATGACATGAGCATTTTCCTGTCTTCAGCAATGTTACCGCTGGATTTCACCACGTTCAGACCTGCTTTCGTACCCGCCATGGCACAAATGCTTTCCTTTAACTTTTCAGCATCTTCGTCAGGCCGAGCAACAAACGCTATGCTGTATTTGCGGTTAAGATAGTCAACTGCAAGCCAGTACCTGTAAAGTCTAGAAAACGGGATGCTCACGGAGCTGTCTAGGATATACAGGAAGAGCTCAGGCGCATTCATGATGCTCTTCGAACCAAATGGCCTTTCCCACGGCTTGACTTTTTTCTGCCTTGCGGCGTCAAGGTCCAGGAAGTAAGAAGAGCTAAAAACCTGCAAACCATCATGAAAGGTGTAATAGAATGGATGGATGCTCACGGGATAATCTCTGTCCTTCTTTACGCTGATTTTTCTTACATTTATCCCAAGCAAATTCTCCGTCTCCATCCTTATGTACGCATCAACCACAAACTTTAGCATGTTTGAAAGGCCGCTTATGCCCTCGTTGATGAGGATAAGGGAACCACTCCTGACCTTCACTGATTCGTATATAAGCTGGAGCAGGGCCCTTTCAGGTTTTTGGTCAGCTTCCCCCCAGAGAAATGCGTCCACCGAATCCAGTATGACGATTTTTCCTTCGCTCATGGCGTTGATGATCTCTGTAAATGTCCTTTGCGTGCTACCGCTCAGCATGTGCGCAACCTCCAAGTTTTCTGGCATCCTGTGCATAACCCTCTGTGCCTTGTTCCTAAGCGATTCCTCCGGTTCGTTGTAGGAAATGTACTTTGCCTTTCCAGCTGCAAGGGCAGAGGCGAGCGCCAAGGTTGTCTTGCCTATGCCGGGCTCGCCTTCAAGAACAGTGACGTATCCCCTGGTCGGGAGTATTTCAGTAGGTGTTCTGTAATTTGGCATTGGCATAATAAATTACAACGTTTTACTAGAGTATAAAAGTTTTTCAATATAGCTTTTTCAGTTAGTTTTTCTTAGTCGTAAGATTTTTCACGAAATTGCTCTTGAGAATCCAGAGCTTAGATGTGCAGTAGCAAATTAATCCAACCTCAGAGACATGTCCATGAATATGAGTCGATCAAAACGTTAACTTAAAGAGTATTCCGCACGTGGTTGTGAGCCTCATCGATGAAGCGGGACGCGCCCGGCTTTAGCCGGGCGTAGTTCACCCTGATGCTCCTGCCATTTCGTAAGAGTGCATCGGCCAAAGCTATTTATTAATGTGTGCATCAATCTTGGTTTATGTTCACAGAGGACAGGGGAGAAATTGACAGCTCGTTCAATTTTCTCTTGGCTTCACGTGCACTAAGGAGCATTTCACTTATACTCCTTAACCTTTCCCTTTCCATCTACCTGAAAGCACTCGGTTACGGGCTTATTTTCATAGGGGTTGTGTACTTTTTCATAGTGCTCTTCAACGTCATGGTCACACTTATCCTGGGTATTCTGGGAGACAGGATGGGGTACGCGAGGACAATGATAATTGCAGAGTCGCTGCCCCTTATTGCAATGCTTGGACTGGCCCTTTCCACAAACATGTACATAATAGTCATTTCTGCAATGGTCGGAGGGATAACGGGTTCACCCGGGGGCATGAGAGGGGCATTTTCGCCGGGAATGACATCCTATATAGCGAGCAACTGGCCAGAGGAAAGGGAGAGGGTGGAAAGGCTTTCAAGGATCTATATGGTAGCTTCTGTAGCATCGATAGGAGGTTCACTTCTGCTGGTTACTCACGGCTACATCAGCTCATACTACGGTATTGTAAACGCGTTCAGGGTTCTTTTCGGGATATCCTTCATAATCACCCTAGCGTCTCTGGTATCACTCCTTTTTCTAAGAGAAAAGAGAAGGCCCAGAAAGACCACTAGGGTGATGAAGAAGGAAAGCTTCAGTTACATGCTGAGGGTTATGATACCCAACATGGTGAACAGCGCTGGTACGGCCATAGCCTTTCCGCTGCTCCCACTCTGGTTTGAGCTCATGTACAGGGTGAGCGCCAGCTATGTGGGCATGATATTTACAGTTGCATACGCATTTACGGCAGCAGGCTCATATATATCAGGCAGGTACCTTAACAGGTCTAGGATGAGTGCCCTAGCTGTCTCTTCATGGACAAGGGTACTGCAGGGAGCCATGCTGATAGTTATAGCTTTAACACCGTTTCTTCCTCTTTCCGTTGCATTGTACTCCGTAAGGAGCCTGATAGCCGGTGTGGGAACTCCCATGAGGAGCGCCATTGGAGTAAGGGGTATCAGTGGTGAGGATTACGGAACGGCATCAGGGATTCAGGGCGTTTTCACAAGGAGTTCTCAGCTAACTTCGGGCCTTTCAGGTTTTCTGATGGATGAGGCAATTCCCATGCCCCTTATAACTGGTGGGGTTTTACAGCTGGCGGGCGCAGTGATGTTTTATAAATTCATCAGATCATGGGAAACATCACACGGATTTAAAGGGAAATGACCCGCGGCACGATGGTTGTAAGCCATTTAGATCTATCAGTTTTGAAACTTTGTCTGAGGCTCGCAGACAGAATTATTTCCAGCTTAACACTGCATAACGTTTATCATCAACCAGAATCTGAAATTAAACATGTGCGCAGTTTTCTTTCCGTCACCGCCTCAGGTTATAAATGAAATGCTCACCAATGCCACAGCCGATTCAGGATCAGTTGTATACGACCTGGGTTCGGGGGACGGGAGTGTTATAATCGCCGCAGCACGGGATTACAGGGTTAAGAAGGCAGTGGGTATAGAAAAGGACGAGAGGCTGTGCTCTATTGCGCGTTCAAGAGTATCTAACCTGAAAAATGCGTTGATAATTAACGGGAATTATGATTCAATAGACATATCTGAAGCCAGCATAGTTACGCTCTACCAGAGTGCCAGCGAAAATTCAAGGTTAAGGCATAAATTTCTCCGTGAGCTTATTGATGGTACAACAATAGTTTCTCATGATTTTGGTATCCCTGGATGGCGCCCGAACAAATTTTTAACCATTCATGTAAACAGGCATACCCACCGCATAATGGTGTACAAAATGGGCTTCAACACGCCATATTAACAAAGTTCAAAATGCTAAGAGATTTTCATGCGCAAGTTTTTAAAAGGTTAAATAGAAGCAGCGCAAACATTTAACCATGAGTGAAGAGGAATCTCTGATTTCTGGATTTATAAGGGCCATAGAGGGCACCAAGAGCACGGCCGAAATTGAATTTAAGGACCTCACAGTGAAAATACAGGGAACTAGTGCTGCCGTAGTCATAAGCGGAAAGGTAAATTTCACAGCATATCCATTACAGTCAAAGGAAAATGAAAAAGCCTGATGGCGGTAAGGTACTGGTTTCCGGCACGGCACAAATTTCAGTGAACGGTAAGGGCCTGGGTACAGTAAACCTGAACGGGAACAGGGTAGTTATCTTAATAACTGATGAAGGACAACTGAAGACTATTACAAAGCAAATAAGATTTAACAGGAAATTCATTGCAGAGCTTGGAAGGGTTTCCGGCATGCTCGACAGATTTGGAATCTGGCTTCAGGTAGGGGATTCAGGCGGAGCATTTATGGAGCTAGGAAGGGGAGCATACTTGCCTGTGATGAAGGTAAGGGTGAAATTAACCAGGCTGATGGACTTGTTCCTGTGAATTAAGTTATATCATGAATTAAGTAGGTTAGGAGCTTGATGGAAGCAATCAGCAAATCTAGGTGATGAGATATTGACTTTTCTCCACATATCACTTATATATCTACAATAACATGCTTTAGTCATTCTACCCAGAGCAGGAGAAAACTCTCAACAGCCAACTGGCAAGTAGCTCTATAACAGAGCATGAAAGGCTTGAATACTATGAAGAACCAGGAATTAGCAACTCACAGGTTCTGCAGGATGTTCTGCGGAGGCTTGATACAGCATTCAAGAACTTCTTTGATGGCAGGACAAAATACCAAAAGCTATGTTTCAAGCATAACATATCCTCAGGCAATCCAGAAATGGATATACAAGAACAGCATTACATTGCCCAAAATAGGCAAGATAAGGATGGTCAAGCACAGGGTAAGATGAAAACAGTTGCTGTGAGGTACAAGAATGGGGAATGGTACGCAATCATAACCGTTGAAATAAAGGAGCCCAAAACAATAACATCAAAGGAAATCAAGAGTCCTGTAAGCATAGACAGTGGGCTGACGGCGATGTGCCTGAACGCGTTCCTTGTATCAAGTCCCTATGCTTATACTGGAACAATGTCTGAAATTTTAAAATATATCATTTTCGCCAAAGGACTGATGGCAATCAGGATGGCCTTTGGCAACCCTTAATACCTGTGTATGATGAAACCATCGTGGCCATTAAGGAAGAGTATTCCGTACAGTCAATGAAGCGTCCAGTTAAAACTGGACATAGCTAGTTCACAAGAAGGCTAGCCCTTCAAAAGATGTGCCAGAAGATTCTGGTGTCAGTATCATATAGCCGTCTGGGTGTAAGGTTCGTGACATTTTTTAGATCAGTTTGTGCGCTAGCTGAAGGCCTGCGTGCATTGAAGCGAACGATCTTGCTGATTCTAAACGTTGCTATTTAACGCGGCAAATGTTGCACTTTAATGCTTTTTTGACACATTCTATTCACAGGAATAATATATAGTAGACGGCACATAACAGCATTTATGGATGAGTGCCTGAAAAAGCATCTTGCGTCTATTATTTTAGATAAGCAGCGTTCAGCATCCCAAATAAACAAAAACGATCTTTTTCCGTTAATCGGGGAAGCCAATTTATCCATGGATAGCCTGATTGAAGAGATAAAAAATTTTGCCGGTGTTACTGATACATCATTTAACTTCGAGCCTCTGGTCAGAGAAATTATGAATATATGTTGCGTGAGGAGATGCGCCACCGTGTCTGGGGAATCTGGCTGCTCTTATAATTTAGATCTGCTTATTGAAGGTGAAGGCGGTAAAATGGCCGTAAATTTTAACTTCGGCGACCCAAAAATAGGTGATATAATCAGGTTCCTTACCGCAGTCTATGATATAAGGGCAAATGGTTGGCTTTATATATCATTTCCTGTAACTGAATCCAAATTCTCGTCATTCAGTCCAAACATAATCGAGGCCAAAAGCCTTGAGGATGCGCTGGAAAAGCTAAAAAAGGCCCTGAAATGCAAAGGTCAGGGCAGCAAATTGCAGCAGAATGAGCAGAACCCTGATGGATCTTTTTAGCTTCTTGGCAAGAACTCCATCAAGTTTTCGTATCCCATTTAAAAAATATAGAAACATACTTACAGACACGCCAACGTACAAAATGTTATGTGGGTTCAGGCTGAGAGTTAGGCATATTTCCGCAAGCAGCTGCGCCAGAAGCAGCACTTCAAGAAGTTTAATTGCCCTTTTTTTACCGAACATGACTGCAAAGGAGATCACTCCAACCCTTTTATCGCCCTCAAAGTCCATCACATCTCCCATGTTTAAAGAAAATATTCCCCACAGCGCAAATATCATGGACATGAGGAAAATGGTCACTGATGGACCGGCCACGGACGTCACGGTAAATGGAGCCATAAAAGCCCCAAGCCCTGCTACAAACATCTTTGACCACCACCTGCTTTTTGCTCTTATGCTGTGGCCGGAGTAAATTACCGCAAGGCCAAATGATAGTGCAAGGAAAGCTTCGTATTCAAGGTTGACAAACGACCCCAAAAAGAGAGCTGTTATGGCCATGAATGCTATAAAATATGAAGCCTTCCTTTTACTTGTCATCCCTGATGCAAGGGGCGTGCCTGGCTTGTTGATCATGTCCTCTTCTATATCCATGAGGTCGCTGAGTGTGTAATTAGCCAATGATATAAGGTAAACCGATACTGTGGATAAAAGCAAAAGTGTAAATCCCAACTTGAAGTCAGTTGCGAGCAGAAGAGTTACATCAAACGCGGCCACATATGCAAGGACACTTACCCTTGCTTTAACCAGATAGAACAGATCCTTCATCTTTCACACTCCACCAATTATGCTGTAAACGGGGTCAATCTGTGCGCCCGAAAAAAGCTGATTGAATATGACCTCCAGCTTCTCTGAAATTATGGGACTCTTGAACCTGAAAGCCACAAGCAAATTCCTCTGAGAAATTGGGTTGGGAATTTCAATGCCAATCTCCTCTCTATCAATCAGTATAAAGCTAAATGGCACATCGCTTACCCTCATCTTGAGGTTTGACATTGAGAGCATACTTTTTAAGATCGACATTGTTTCGTTATCCAGATAGGGCAATGAAGCAGCCCTCACTGCTACAACCGCTTTGTCGCTTAACGATTCAACTTCGACCCCATTGACAAGTGCCTGATAAAGGTATTTTACTATGGTTGGTTCGCTGTGCCTTGTGGCAATCTTTATGCTCCTTTTGGCTTTGATCAGTAAGGCGAGGTCAGAAGACAGCGCGCTCCATTCTGTGTAGACCCTGATGGGTTCAAAGTTGGAAAGCCCCACCATTTCCTCTATGTCCTTTAAAAGTATGTATGAGAGTTCATTGCCGTTCTCGTTGCTTAAAAGTTCAGTAAGGCCCCTGATTTCTTCATCTTTTGAAAGCCAGCGCGTGAGCTTGTCCTGAACGCTGTATACAAAGTACCCAAAGGGGGTCAGAACGAACTTCCCTTCCCTTTTGGCTGCAAGCCCACTCTGCCTCAGCTCCCTTATCGAATAATAAAAGGCCCTTTTTCCCAAACCAAGCCTTTTAAGTGCCTGCTCATCAGGCTTTAACCCCTCATGCAGTGACCTGAATACCTTATGGTTGTTTTTCTTTGATAACAACCTCTGCAGGCGGAAAAGCCCATCATCTTCCATTACGATATTAAATTTATGTTATAGTAATATAATATCTTATCTATTTAGGTTGCAATAAGCCAACAACACTGTGCCTGTGATCTAATTGTCTATCATTCGAGCTTTTTGAAATCCTTTGAGAGTTCTACAAGTCCTCCTCCTCTGTAATCAATGCCGTACTCCCTGGCTATCTTTTCGCATATGTTCTCCTCGATTATACCTTCAAAGTCACCGTACATGTTTTTGAATGCGCTTACAAACAGTTCCGGCTTGTTCAATATGTCGTCTGGGTCAAGATTGTGAGTTCTTTCAAGGTGGTACATTACGGCATCCTTTGTTATCTCCCCACCGTACTCCGATATTGCCTCCTCAACCAGCTTTCTCAGCTTAGCCATTTCAGATCATCTTCCTGAATTCTGCTCTGCCTTCTTTGAAATCTGCATCAATGTAATAAAGTGGACCATCGGGCTTCTGGGTCAAATAGAACAGGATTCCGTTAACCATATCCACCGACCACTCCATTTGCACATATTTGCTGACCGTTCTTGAAGAAATATAATCCCTGTAGCCATAAAGAACGGCCGGCATGTTAAACCTTTTATCAAGCTCTGCCATACTGCTTATGAAAAATTCATAGCCAGAGGGGTCATTCATTGCTATGGATTCATCTGAGAGCAGATCCACTATGTTCACATATTTGCCCGTTTTCAGATGTTCTTTAAATGCCATGAAATACTTATTAACATCATGCCTTATTTCAGGATCGCTTAAACTTATGATGTTCAGCATTTCTATGTCGCCACCCATGGACTCTATTGCTTCCCTTTCTGACGTTTCACTCGATAATGGAGAAATTACCAGGTTTACACCGTAGCCTGCTTTCAGGAAATCCGTCGCAACCCACTGCCTGATGGTTTTTGCAATCTCAAAATGAACAGATGGGTTCATAATAGTAAGTATTCTGTATGCTCTGGGAATGATTAATTTGAGAGATATCTCCGGAGGGCCAATAATGGGCTTTACGTTCTTAGGCTTTACGAAGACATCCGTGATGATTGGCTTTATAAGGTTGAATCCGTTTTCCATTGTAAGGTAATAATTTGCATTTGAGATCTTGTAATCTCTGTCCTTGAGCAGCCTCACCCTCCTTGCCGTCTTGCCAAGTATTTCCTCATATTCGATGCTTATTATCGCATCACTCACGAACCTCACCTGCTTGGCTACAGGGTTCATCCCTTCAGAAATTAGCGCAAGCGAGCCAGATTTCTGTTTTGCAGAACCGTAAACTAGCTGCAGGAATGGTCTTATTTCACTATCATCCTTTATTCCGTAGAACATAGCATCAAGGGAATCCACTATCACGAGTTCTCCCCTTTCAAGCCCCTGCTCAGCTTCTGAAAATGCAGCTGAAGGATTGCCGCTCAGCATGCTTATTACCTTTATTTCTGAGTCATGCTCTGGGAAGAAGAGCTTGAACTTTTTCTTAAGAGAACTCTCCGGCTCGGCGTATGATATGTAGGTGCAACTTCCCTTCCTTTCACAAGAAGCAAGTGCAAGTGAAGTCTTTCCCGCACCTGGATCGCCCTCAATGAGCGTCACATAGCCTGGTGTATTAACAACATCCAGAATATCTCTGTTCAAACTGGTGTACATTATGCATTGTTCATATTTAAATTTTGTAATGATTGATTCCTATTAAGGTGTAAAAATCTCCCTAATAATGCTTTGTTGCGTATTTTAAAAACCAAGCCATAATAGCTAGTGTAAAAATTCAGTATATAGCTAATATCATCGCTATATACTAATAATTATCAAACAACGTTTTTAATAATTATACAACAAAAAAGCAAAACTTATTAAATCTTAGTAAACCACCTGAATCATGAAAGCTGCAGCTGCTGCCGAAGAGGCTGGCTGGGGGTCAGTTCATACCATTTTATTTATAGCTTTCAGCATAGGCACAACTGTGGAAGCATACGTGTACTCTCTTGCATACATAGCCACCTCATGGGTATCTATGCCAAAGGTGCTGCTCGCTTTGCTGGCCGTGTGGCCGCCCCTGTGGTTGCTCATTGGGGGAGCTGTTGCAGGACCACTTGCCGACAGCATTGGCAGAAAGATGACCCTGTACATAACCCTTGCAATTTATGCGATGGGGGCTGCTGGCCTCGTTTTCAGCTACACCTACATTTCCATACTTGTGTTTGTAGGATTGCTTCTCTTTGCCTCAGGCGGTGAGTACAACACCATAATGGCCGCCACCCACGAGCTGTTTCCCCGCAGGTACAGGGGTAGGGCGCTGTTCCTTGAACTCAACTTCACGAACATAGGTGGCTCCATAGCGGCCATACTTGCAATACTTGCCATATCTTCAGTAGCTGCCCAGAGAGAGCTGCTGGGCATAACGCTGTTCATATCTATAATGGTGATGTACCTGATAAGGCTTAGGCTCCCAGAATCGGTGATGTGGCTTGAAGCTAAGGGCAGGGCTGGCAGGGCTGAGGAGGAGCTAAAAAGGTATTACGGAACAAACAGCGCGCAGGACAGCGTGGTTAAGCCAGCCAGACTTCCTCCCTTATGGTTCAGGATACTGATAGGGGGCATCATAGGCTGGGCATACACAGCAGGCTTCAGCCTCATAGTGCTCACGCTTGGTCCATACTTCTTTCCCAGCCTTACTGACTGGCTGATATTCATATTTGGCATAGTAGCTTTCTTAGCAGGGTTCATTGGGCTCGTTGCCGATAGGTTCAACAGGAAGCCCATGCTGCTCTTTTCGGCCCTTGCAGTTGTGGTGTTTGGATACCTCTTCATACCAACCCTTAACTACTGGCTAAAGGACACCCTCTTGTTCTGGCTTCTCTTTGTGGGTGTTTCCATCTTCATAAACATATACTTCCTTGCTGAGGACACGCTGAAATCGGAGATATGGCCAACCAGTAGGCGCGGTCTGTACACAGCAATTGTCAGGGTTATATCCCTTGGGGGCTCAATACCCGTTCTGTTCCTTGCTGTTAACCTTCCAGTACTCTCTTACATGTGGTTGGGGATAGGGATATTTGCGGCTGGACTCTGCGCTGCAGTTGCCTGGTACATCTGGGGAATTGAAACCAGCAGGGGGCAGAGCGTAAGAATATGGGACCAGTGATGGAGCCTGACAGGATTCTCGGAACACTGTACGGCATTGCCATAGGTGATGCGATGGGAATGCCAACAACTTTCCTGAGCAGGAGCGAGATAAAGCGCAGGTACGGGGTCGTAAGGGATTTCCTTGAAGCCCCAATGGATGGGTCAGTTCACTCAAAAATGGTGAGGGGGCAGTACACAGACGACACCGAACTCACCATTGCTCTAGCAAGGGCCATAGTGCGCGCCAGAAGGGTTGACCCATCGGCGGTTGCAGAAGAGTTGTTGAGGTGGGCAGATGAGCATGATGTACTGAGCACCACGCTGATAGGCCCAAGCACGAGGGCTGCAATTGAGGGATTAAAGAAGGGTATTTCATGCACTGTTACAGGAAGGAAAGGAACAACGAACGGCTGCGCCATGAAGATTGCACCGGTGGCCATATTTGATGCGCTGGCCAGTGACAGGAGGACAGTTGATGATGTGATAAACGCCTGCATGCCAACTCACCACACCTCCATAGCTATTTCAGGAGCATCTGCACTTTGCTTTGCATTAAAGGAGTGCCTGAGGGGTGAAAGGGATATGGGCAGGATAGTCAGTGCTGCGCTGCGTGGAGCTCGTGAGGGTGCATGGGCCATGGGTGATCCAGAGCTTTCAATAGAATCCAGGATCAAGGAGGCGGTATCGCTTACAGGTGAAGCTGCAATGGACAACTTTCTGGATGAGCTTTACAGCTTTCTCATGGAACCTCAGGGGGCACTAACAGAGGACGCGGTGCCGGCAGCAATCGCAATATTTGTTCATTCTCAAGGCAACCTTCACGATGCGGTGATTGAAGGCAGCAACTTGGGCGGCGATTCTGATACAATAGGTTCAATGGCAGGCGGGCTAGCGGGAGCATATTCCGGCCTTGCCATGATACCGGCAGAGTGGGTCAGGGTAATAGACTCCACTTCAGAGGTGGACATAAGAAAGCTTGGGAGGGAGCTTATCAATGCGATATGACCTGCTGGTAATAGGGGACAGCGTTCTTGACATTTACCTGAGCATTGAAAGATTTCCTGTCAATGCAGGAAGCACGGTTATTTCCCCGACTTTGGTCACGCTTCCAGGTGGCCCTTCAGGCCTTGCCATAATTGCTGCCAAGCTGGGGCTGAAGGTGGCTATTCTGGACAGAGTGGGCAACGACCAATTTGCGTCAGCGCTCATGGACGAACTGAAAGTCAACGGTGTGGAGACGGGGTTCATGAAGGGTGGAGGCCGCACGGCGGTTTCAATAAATATTGTAGATTCGTCGAGGAAGCACTCATTTATAGGGTATCTTGGGGAGGGCCTTTCAGCAGATGATATTGATGAAACTCTAATAATGGACTCGAAGGCCATATTCTTTGAGGGATATAACCTTACAGAAAGGGGAAAGGCATACGAAGGCATTCTTAAAGCAGCAAGGATAGCTTCGTCAAATTCACGTATGGTGTTCTTTGATCCAGGCCCCATGGTCAGCAAAATTCTTTCGATAGATGAGTTCATAGGAATTTCAGGTACCGTGTTTCTGAATGAGGAGGAGTCTGCTTCATATACCGGCCTTCCGCCTGACAGGGCTGTTGAGCGCCTGGCAGCGCTCGGCGAAAGGGATTTTGTGGTGAAGCTGGGTGAGCGGGGCGCAGTGCTGATAAGCGAAGGTACTGTGGTGAAAGCATGTCACGCCTTCAGACCATCAAGGGTTGAAAACACGATAGGTGCCGGTGATGCATTTGATGCTGCTTACATTGCAGCTATTATGCGCGGTCAAAGCAAGAAGATGGCATGTGAACTTGCTAACCTTCTTGCTTCAATCAGGATTTCCAAAGGATTGATGTCAATCCCGACGTGGGACGGGTTGCTGCAGATGTGGGAAAGTGATTAAATCACGACTGATTAGTGCAGCATGGAAGCGCTCTGCCAGCATTTGATCTGCTTAATGACGATAGAATGTTAAATGAATGGCTTTACTGAATTATAAAGCCATCGCTTTTAACGAGTGTGGGACACTATTATGACATATTTACTTTATAAAAACCGTAACGAATTCCGCCATTGCCTTATATATAAAGGAACGAATTTTTAAACTTCCCGGTTTATACATAAGGCATGGGCAGGATGTACAGCGACGATATCCAGAGCAAACTTAAGGAGATCAACGATTACATCAGTGAAGAGTACAAGCTAACTCATCCAAAAGACAAGAGGGACTGGAGGACATACGAGCAGCAGTTCTCAAGGAGGGTCAGCACGGCAATGAAAACGCTTGACCCATTGATAC
>JBMFVR010000026.1:0-13287 GCA_049965895.1 Nitrososphaeria archaeon
AACTTTTCAAGTAATCCTTCGAGCTTTTCCCTCTTAACCACGAGCTTTGTGACGTCTGTGCTCAGCGAAATGGTACTCTCTGCAAGCACTTTAAATGAATCCTTTCTTTCTATCGTTTTTTCCCTGCGATACCTTTTAAGCGCAGATACTACTGCATCATTGGAAACTGTTTGACCGCGGTTTTTTAGCTGGCCTTGTATTATTCTCGCAAGAGCACTCAGGTTTGCATAGCCAAACGCCACAGCTTGGTCATATGATAAATTTGAGGCCACTATTTCATGCACAATCTTATTTATAGATTGACCAGTTTTGGTCATTTTAAATCAGTTAATGGTCATTTATGTCCAAAAAATATATAAACATTGCCCCTGAGCAGTTAGTGATATGGGGAAAACAGTTTTGGCATATTCAGGAGGACTTGATACAACTGCGTCAATAGGATGGATAAAGGAAAAATATGGTGATGAAGTGATAACGGTAACGGTAGATGTTGGTCAGCAGGAGGATTTTAAGGAAATAGAGGAAAGGGCATATGCGGCAGGGAGCTTAAAGCATTATACTTTGGATGTAAAGGAAGAATTTGCTAAGAACTTTATACTTATGGCTATTAAAGCAAATGGGTTGTATGAAAAAAAATACCCTCTCGCAACAGCTCTTGCCAGACCACTGATTGCAATGAAGGCAGTTGAAATTGCAAAGAAAGAGCAGGCTACCGCAATAGCCCACGGAAGCACCGGAAAAGGAAATGACCAAGTTAGGTTCGAGATTACAATCAAAGCACTATATCCGGAATCAAAAGCATATTCACCGGTAAGGGAGTGGAATATGAACAGGGAGGAGGAACTTGAATACGTTAAGAAAAAGGGAATACCCATAAAGGTATCAAAGAGCGAATTCAGTATAGACGAAAATTTGTGGGGCAGATCAATTGAAAGCGGCAGGCTTGAGGACCCATGGATAGAACCACCTGAAGAAGCATTTGCGTGGACTGCATCACAAAAAAGCGCCCCCGATAACCCTGAATATATAGAGATCGAATTTAAAAAGGGTGAACCTGTGGCATTAAATGGCAAACAAGAAAGTTTAGTAAGTATAATCAAGACCCTGAACAACATTGCAGGGAAACACGGAATAGGAAGGGTAGATCATCTTGAGGATAGAGTCGTTGGTATAAAATCTAGGGAGGTTTATGAATGCCCAGCGGCAAGCGTTCTGCTGGCAGCTCATGAAGATCTGGAAAAAATGACTCTGACCAAATCAATCATAAGATTCAAGGAAAATGTAGATCAGCAGTGGTCAACCCTCATTTATGAGGGACTTTGGGCAGACCCGCTTAGGAATTCTCTTGAAGCATTCATTGAATCAACACAGCCACCGGTTACTGGCAATGTAAGGCTAAAGCTTTACAAGGGTCAGCTTTACATTGTCGGCAGGAAATCTCCAAATTCACTGTACAGGAAGCAGCTGTCAACATACAGCGCGCTTTCCACCTTTGATCAAAAACAGGCTGTCGGTTTCATAAATCTTTGGGGCATGCAAACACTTGTTTACAGGGAGGTAAACGGCTGGTAGATGGTGGATATACTTCGCGGAAAAAGGCTAAACCCAATGGATGAAGGCGCACTTAAAATTACATCTTCTGTTGACGTTGATTACAGAATAATGAAAAAGGTAGTCTATGTCAATGCAGCCCATGTGCTGGCTCTAAAAAAGGCAGGATTGCTTGACCAAGAAAACGCTTTACAGCTCTTGTCTGCGCTTAGCAAGGAGCTAAATGGGTACCAGTTGGATTATAAATATGAAGATGTACATATGAGCCTTGAAGAGGATCTTAAATCCAGGGTGGGGGAAAAGGCAGGGTATATTGGGCTTGGTAAAAGCCGGAATGATCAGGTTGCCACGTCAATAAGGCTGGAAGCAAGGGAAGAAATGCTCAACACAATCAAAAACGTGGCTGGCCTTTTAGGTTCCATGATAGAAGCATCAAAAAACAATTTAAATACAATTTTTATAGGCATGACTCATTTGCAACCGGCACAGCCAATAACCGCCTCTCACTGGATTTTAAGTTACGCTGAATCAATAATGAGGAATACAGAAAGATTAAAGCTGGCGTACCATATGACAAACCTCTCACCAATGGGCGCAGCGGCCCTTGCAGGAAGTACTGTTCCAGTAGATCGGCGGTATGTTTCTGATGCGCTGGCTTTTGACGGCCTAATAGAAAATACAATAGATGCTGTGTCAGCAAGAGATTTTGTAATGGATACAATTTATGCGCTTTCAATGCTGGCCTCTGATTTTTCAAGATTAAGCTCTGATATAATAGTGTACATGTCACTCGGTTATATAGATCTAGATGATAAATTTGTATCTACAAGCAGTATAATGCCTCAGAAGAGAAATGCAGTAGTTGCGGAAATAATAAGAGCCAAATCAGCAAACCTAGTTTCAAATCTTTTTAATTCAATGGAAATATTTAGAGCGCTGAATTCTTCATACAATCTAGATTTGCAGGAAATAACCCCAAAGTTATGGAACGCATTTGACGAAATTATGCCCATGATAAGAGAACTTGGCTCAATGATCAGTGGGCTAAAATTTAATGAGAAACTGATCAATGAAATAGCTAAAAATTCCTTGGTAACAGCCAGTGATGTAGCTGAATATATATCCATGAAATATAATATGCCATTCAGAGAAGCCCATCACATAGTGGGTGAAGCAATAAAAATGTCAGAAAACAATAAATTACCACTTGCCAAAAATATACAAACAATACTTACTGAAAAGATAAATGGCAGTGTAATGCTATCAGATATTGAAGAGTCGCTCGATCCGCAAAAATCAATAATGAATAGGGCCACAATGGGCGGCCCTAATCCTGAGCAGTCGGCTAAAATCATGGGAAACATAGCCTTAGAACTAGCTGAATTAAACGGCTGGGTCGCATCAGAAGAAAGGAAAATAGAAAAAGCTTATGAGTTACTTTTTAACAAGGGGTGGTAATAAAATGAAGGCAAAATGCAAGGAATGTGGAGCTGACATAGAAGTCCCAGATGATGCGCTTCCAGGGGAAATAGTGAGCTGTCCTGATTGCGGTCTAGAATATGAAGTTGTTTCAATAACTCATGGGAAGGTAGAACTAAAACTGGCTGAGGATGTAGGAGAGGACTGGGGAGAATAATCTGCAATTGGCTGAAGTAACAATTATTTTTGATAGATTGAGATGGGAAGAAAAGGAATTATACGAAAAGGGTAAGGAGCTTGGGCTAGACATTGGCTTAGAGGATATAAAGGGCAGACCTCTGGAAATAACTAAGCAAGAAATGGTTAAAGGAATATCAGAAGTTGTTTTGCAGAGGGCAATAAGCCATTATAGGGGCCTCTATTATTCCTCTATACTTGAATCGATGGGGCACACCGTAATAAATTCCTTCGTTGCTTCCTTGCTCTGTGGAAACAAGCTTTTGACAACGCTTTTGCTTGCAAAAAACGGCATTTCAACACCAAAAACCAGTGTGGCTTTTTCCATGGATTCTGCAATCAAAGAGATGGAGCGCATGGGGTTTCCGGTTGTGCTTAAACCAATAGTGGGGAGCTGGGGAAGAATGATTGCTAAAATAAATGACAGGGAGCAGGCAGAATCTATATTGGAAACCAGAGAGTTACTTACAGACCCGCAGCAGCAGATATACTATTTACAGGAATACGTCAAGAGGCCTCCTAGGGATATACGGGGCATTGTAATAAATGGCAGAGTAGTTGCAACAATTTACAGGTACCAACCAGATGATGATTGGAGGACAAACATAGCAAGAGGGGGTAAGGCAGGAATGTTAAAGGCGGACAGTGAGCTTGAAGACCTGATGGTTAAATCAGCACAGGTTGTTGGGGCAAAGGTGGTGGGAGTAGACGCTATGGAAACAGATGAGGGTTATGTAATACACGAAATAAACAACAATCTCGAGTTTAAGGGCGCAACAGAAGCAAGTCAAAAAGATATAGCAAAGGAAATAATGGAATATGTTAAGGAGCTGGTTAGGAAATGAGCATAAGAGTTTCTATAGTGGGTGCTTCCGGCTATGTAGGTGGTGAAATTCTAAGGATTTTATCATTGCATCCGCACACAGAAATAGTTTCACTAACATCCAGACAGTATGCAGGGGAATATGTACACAAGGCGCATCCAAACTTGAAGGGTATTATAAACGCCAAATTTACAGGTGATGACCCGTTAAAGGCCTCCTCAAATGCTGATGTAGTTTTCCTGGCACTACCACATAAAGCTTCTGTTAAGGTTGTACCTAAGTTAATGGAAACTGGAGTTAAGATAATCGATATGAGTGCCGATTTCAGATTAAAGAGCCCAGAATCTTATGTAAGATGGTATGGTTATGAGCACCCATATCCTGATCTACTTAAAAAGTTTGTTTATGGTCTGGCAGAGCTTCATAGGGAGGAACTTAAAGGGGCAAAATATGTATCTGCTCCCGGCTGCATGGCTTCTGCTTCGATAATAGGCTTGGCGCCGTTAGTTAAGAAATACACTCCAGCAGGCCCAATAATAGTAGATGCAAAGATAGCTTCTTCTGGGGCAGGTGGGAAACCTTCCCCATCAACCCATTTTTCCGAAAGATATGGGGTAATTAGGCCATATAAACCAACTGGGCACAGGCATACAGGCGAAATAGAGCAGGAACTTAGTATTGTGGCAAACAAAAAAATCGATGTTGCAATGAGCGCGCACGCTGTTAACATGGTGAGAGGCATTCTTACAACATCGCACTTCATGACTGATAGCGACACTAAACTGCCGGATATATGGAAAGCGTACAGGGAATTTTACACCGCAGAGCCGTTTGTAAGGTTCATGATGGACAAAACAGGCATTTACAGGTTTCCAGACCCCAAAGTGGTTATAGGATCAAACTTTGCTGATGTGGGTTTTGACATAGATCCATACATTAATAGAATAGTTGTTCTTACAGCAATAGACAATCTTATGAAGGGTGCTGCAGGAAGCGCCGTGCAATCCATGAATTTGATGTTTGGACTAAATGAAAAGGAGGGTTTAAACATGGCTGCTCTTCATCCGGTGTGAAAAATGGACAAAATAAGTATTGTAAAAATTGGCGGAAGCCTAGTTTCCGAGTCAGCATATTTAAATGTGATAAACGACCTTAAGGAATCTGGCCTAAGTAACTTTGTTATTGTACACGGTGGGGGTAACGAAGTTACAAAATACTCGAAAGCTCTTGGAAAGGATGTTGTTTTTATCACATCACCTGAGGGAATAAGAAGCAGGTACACAGATATTGAAACTGCATTAATATATAATATGGTTATGAGGAAAATATCCTCAGACCTCATCCTTTCTCTTAACAGGCAGGGGTTCAGGGCAATTGGATTGTCTGGAATTGACGCAGGCCTGATGAAAGCAGAAAGAAAGAAAAAACTGGTAATCATGGACGAAAGGGGAAGAAAAAGGGTAATAGATGGGGGATATACTGGTAAGGTAAAAGAGGTTGATTCTAGCCTTCTCATTAATATTATGAAGCTAGGAATAATTCCGGTAATATCACCGGTAGCTCTTGGATATGATGGGGAAATGTTGAATGTTGATGGAGACCGTGCAGCATCAGCCATAGCTTCTGCTTTAAGGGCCGAAAGGTTGATTATATTCACAAATGTTGATGGAGTAATTATCAACGGTAAAGTAAAGGAGAGAATGAATCTTAATGAAGCAAAGGAAACGCTCAAAATTGTGGGCCCCGGCATGGATAAAAAATTAATTGCGTGTATTGAGGCGGTGGAAGGGGGTGCCAGTGAAGGGATCATTGCCAACGGAAAAGTTGAAAGACCAATATATAATGCTATATATGGGTTGAGAACACAGGTGATAAATCAATGAGTGAGATAGAGGAAAAAAGACTATTGAGCACTTATCAGCGATATGGGATAAAGCTGACAAAGGGAAGTGCAGCAAGAGTGTGGGACGATAGTGGAAAAGAATACATTGATTTTATGGCAGGATTTGGCGTAGGCATACTTGGGCACGGTCATCCAGATGTGGTTAAGGCCATAAAGGACCAGCTGGACAGCATTTTTATATGTCATGGCTCAATTTTTAATGAATCAAGGGGAAAATTCCTTGAGGAGCTTTTCAAAATAACGCCAAGTCATCTATCAAGAGCCTTTATGTCTAACAGCGGGGCAGAAGCCAACGAGCTTGCATTGAAACTTGCAAGAAAGTATACTGGAAGGAAGGGGTTCATTGCTTTTACTGGAGCTTATCATGGAAAAACAGCTGGTGCCCTTTCAGTAACATATTCTCCAAAGTATAGGGAAGGATTTGAACCACTTCTTGGACCCGTAAAATTCTTAAAATACGGAGATGTCAAAGCGTTAGACGATGTTGATTTTAGGGAGGCAGCGGCAGTTATAGTTGAACCGATTCAAGGTGAATCGGGCATCATTGTGCCCCCGGATGATTTTTTGCCAGTATTACAGGAAAAGGCTCATATGGCAGGTAGCCTGTTGATTGTTGACGAAGTTCAATCGGGAATGGGCAGGACAGGCAAGTGGTGGGCTCACCAGAACTGGAAAATAGAACCAGACATAATGACAGCCGGCAAGGGTATAGGAGGAGGAGTTCCTATGGGTGTCACAGTTGTTACTGAAAATGTTGCTCAAATACTTAAGGTGGGAGAGCACAGCAGCACAATGGGCGGCAACCCCTTGGCATCTGCTGCAGGCGCAGCAACAATCAGAGCGGTGGGTAACCTGCTTGGAGAGGTTGAAGGCAAAGGGAAAGAGTTGATGGATGGGATACAAAAATTTGGGAGCCCGCTTGTAAGAGAAGTACGTGGAAAGGGATTAATGATAGCTATCGACTTAAAAATAAGGTTTAAGGACGTTTTGCTTCAGACCATAAGCAACGGTCTTATCCCGCTTTATTCTGGCTTGACTGTTATAAGGTTGCTTCCGCCATATATCATAAATAAGGCAGATGTGAGTGATTCGTTGAAAATTTTCAGTAAATCACTTGAGGAAATCGAGAAAAAAATGGCAATTTAGAAACTTTTTTAAGACCATATATTCTAAATTATTAACATGGATGATGTAGATTTAAAATTACTGGAACTGCTAAAGGATGATGGTCGGGCATCATATATAGACCTCGGGAAGAAGTTGAACCTTTCAGAAGCAGCAGTAAGAAGGAGGGTCAGGAAGATGGTGGAGGATGGAACAATAAAGAGGTTCACCTTGGAAATAAAGGAAAGGGAGCGCGCAATGGCACTTACCCTTTTATCAACAGCGCCCAATACTCCGACATACGATGTGGCTAACAGATTAACAAAAATCAACGGCGTGGAGAAGGTTTATGAAATAACTGGGCAGTATGATATAGCAGTGCTAATTTCTGGTCCTAATATAGCAGAAGTTAATAAGGTTATTGACGAAATAAGGAAAGCAGATGGAGTAGTAAATACTAATACCGTAATTATACTTAGAGAAATTTAACATTTAATTCGAAAAACGTTTTTAAATACATTTACATTTGTTGTTGGCATGGAGATAAATGGATTGAACAATGACCCAGATAGGATGGGTTACTCCTCAGTTTATAATGGAGGAAACTACCAGAGAAAAGTGAAAATTCTGGATTCCACTCTTAGGGAGGGCGAACAATCGCCAGGGGTGTCATTCACTACAAAGCAACGCCTCCAGATAGGATGGATGCTTGATTACTTTGGTGTGGATTCCATCGAAATCAGTCCAATAGTTTCTGAATCTCATTTTGAATCATGCAAGAAACTCATCAAAGCTGGCCTCAGCGCTCAGATTGTATCCCATGGCAGAGCGTTAAAGGAGGATGTTGATACAGCATTAAGTTGTGGAGCGAACTTTTATGCAATGTATCATTCAGTTTCAGACATTCATTTGAAATATAAGTTGAAAGTTTCAAGAGAACAAGCTTTACAGCGCACAATAGATGTTGTAGAATATGCGAAGGCTCATGGACTGGGGGTAAGGGTCACGCTTGAGGATGCTAGTCGTGCAGACCCAAGCTTTGTTAGAACATTTGCAAGGGCAATTTATGAGGCTGGTGCAGACAGAATAAGCGTGCCGGATACTGTGGGTGCCATGAGGCCAGCAGGCATGTACAGGCTTGTTTCAAATATAAGGGAGGCAGCTCCTTTACCAATCGATGTGCACTGTCATAACGATCTGGGGTTAGCGCTACCAAATGCCTTGGCAGGATATGAAGCCGGGGCTGACCAGATACACACAACCATAGGCGGCGTAGGTGAAAGGACAGGCATAACTGACCTTGCACAGCTAGTGATAGCACTTTACTTTCTTTATGGTTTAAAACTCGATGTTAGATATGAAATGATAGGCGACCTTTATCACATGCTTGAAGAGTACACATCGTACAGAATTCCTTCTTCTGCCCCCATTACAGGCACAAATGCGTACAAGCACAAGGCCGGGACTCACATAGCAGCAATTTTAAAGAGCCCCCATGCCTATGAGCTTGTGCCACCTGAACTTACCGGAAGCAAGAGGAGGGTGGTGTTTGGGGATCTGTTGGGTAAAAACGGATCGCTTTTCCTGATGAAGATGTTGGGCCTTCAGGCAGATGAATCCATGGCCAAATCACTTACGGCCGGTGTGAAAAGGCTTCAAGCCGGGGATCTGTTTGAACTGGAACTAAATGAGGAGCTTGTAAAAAGAATAATGGAGGCCAGTTAAATTTTGAAGGTTACTATACTTTATGATATATTGAGATGGGAGGAAAAGGCCCTGCTTGAGGCAGGCAAAAAAAGAGGAATAGATACCGAGCTAGTGGATGTTAGAGGAGAGGTATTCAATCTCAGTGATGGAAAAAGGTATGGAGATATGGCATTACAGAGGGTCACAAGCTATTATAGAGGCATTCATGCAGCAGCCATAATTGCAAGTTATGGGACACCAGTCATAAACAGCCGCGAAATTCTAGAAATAACTGGCAATAAGGTTTTTACACTATTAAAGCTCAGGGAAAGAGGTGTTCCTGTTCCGCAGACATATGTGACATTTGATGTTCAAAGGGCAATAGATTCATTTAAATTTCTTGGAAACAGGGCTGTAATAAAGCCAGTGATGGGTTCTTGGGGTAGGATGGTGGGTCTGCTGGAAACAGAAAGCTCAGCAAAAGCAGTTTTGGAGGATAGGCTTTACATGGATCCACTGTATCAGATATATTACATGCAGGAATACGTAAAAAGGCCTCCGCGCGATATAAGGGCATTTGTTGTTGGGGACCAGGTCATTGCTGCAATATACCGTTATCAGCCGGCGAATGATTGGAGAACAAACACAGCTCTTGGTGGAAGGGCAGAAAACTGCCCTGTGACTAAGGAGCTTGAAGATCTTGCTATGAGAGCAGCGTCAGCCATTGGGGAAGGCGTTTATGGTGTTGACATAATGGAAACTGAGAGTGGAATGGTAGTGCATGAAATTAATGGAACAGTCGAGTTCAAGAATTCAGTTTCCGTAACCGGTGTTGACATACAAGGTAAAATAGTAGAATATTTGGTTAATAGAATGAGGGAAAAATAGTGGACAAGGATGCAGTGCGGTTCTTGGTTGAATTAATAAAAAAGTACTCTCCAAGCACCGGCGAAAAGGGGGCTTCAGATTATATTTATGATTACATAAGATCGATTGGTGGCTATCAGGAAGTGAGACAGGATGGTGCAAGTAACGTCGTCATGAGGATGTCAAGTGGAAAACCAGAAATCTACCTTGTGGGGCACATGGATACGGTTCCGGGAGAATTACCCATAGTATATGACGGTAAAAGCATCGCCGGACGTGGGGCGGTTGATGCAAAAACACCGCTTTCAGCGCTTTTGCATGCAGCACTTGAACTTAAAAATACAGGTTGTGGTCTAGTTTTCGCCGCGGTCACCGATGAAGAGAGAGCAAGTGATGGCATGAACACCCTGTTAAAGGATGGTGCTAGGCCGGATTTTGCGGTTTTTGGAGAACCAACCGGTCTAAATTCTGTGGCCATATCATATAAGGGAAGGTTGCTGGTAAAACTTGAATACAGAGCACAATCTTACCATTCTTCATCTCCATGGCTGGGGAAGACAGCCTTTGACCTTATGTGGGAAGATGTTGAAAGAATCAAGGGAGAAATAAGATCTTTAAATGAAGGCGCTAAATCAAACTTCGAAAGCGTCACTGCTCAGGCCGTAAAATGTAGCTGTGGAAACAGTTTAAACAAGACGCCTTCCAGCGCAACCCTGTACATTGATATGCGCTTTCCACCAGGTTATACCAGCCAAGAACTGGAAAGCAGGCTGATATCAACCACACACAGCGTTGAAGATCGCCTGGAGCCATTTGACACATCGCCAAGCAACATCCTTCCGCGCGCATTTTATCATGGAATATTTAAAACACTCAACAGAAAACCTAATTATGTAAAAAAGATGGGGACATGCGACGGTAACGTCCTTAGGTCATACTATGACGTCCCAATTATAGCATATGGTGCAGGAGATTCAAAGTTGTCGCATACGGAGCTTGAAAGAGTTACAATAGATGATTATCTTAAATCCATTGACGTAATAAAGGAATCTGTTAAATTTTTGTGTCAGAACATCACAGACAAAATGAACTGAATCCTTCCCTGAAGGTGGGGTTAGCTAGTAGATTTACAAAAATTAAAATAAAAACGTTTTAATATGCATTACCTGTTAATACTGTTATGTCTGTAGAATTTTCGCCTCAATTGAAACAGACCTTTGAGGACATCAAAAGCATGAAGGTGAGAGGAGCAGGAAGGATAGCAAGGGCGGCAGTTGCCGCGCTGAAGAATGAAGTATTTTATGTAAATGATAATGATGCCAGCAAATTTTATGAACGTATACAAAAGGCAGCAGATTACCTTAAATCCTCAAGGCCTACGGCGGTGTCTTTACCAAACGGGGTAAATACTATAGTCAAGAGTGCGCAAAAGGGAATGCAGATGAAACTTGATCTACAGCAGTTAAAGGATTTTGTTTCAAAGGCAGCGGAAGACTTCATAGCAAAAAGCATCGAGTCTCAGAAAAAAATAGGTGAAATTGGCGCAAAAAGGATTGTAAATGGGGACATAATACTTACTCATTGTAACAGCCAATCAGCCATAAGTGTAATAAAGACAGCATATCATGAAGGAAAGAGCTTTAAGGTATTTGCAACGGAAACCCGCCCAAGATATCAGGGAAGATTGACCTCTGCGTGGCTTGCAGATGAAGGAATTGACGTCACTTTAATACCTGACAGCGCAGCCAGATTATACATGAGAAAAGTAGATAAGGTTGTTGTGGGAGCTGATGCTATAGCTGTCAATGGAGCCGTAGTTAATAAAATAGGAACGTCCACAATAGCAGCGATAGCCAAGGAATCAAGGTCAAGAGTAATGGTTGCTGCTGAAACATATAAAATAAGCCCGCAAACTTATTTTGGAGAACTTATTGAGATAGAGATCAGGAGTCCTTATGAGGTAGCACCTAGGTCTTGGCTTGAAAAGCATCCAAAAATAAAGGTGTTAAATCCAGCATTTGATGTTACACCACCGGAGTACATAGATTTTATAATAACAGAAAAAGGGATATATCCGCCACAGGGCATAATAATGCTGTTTAAGGAGCTTTACGAGCTTGCATAGTAGATATTGAGATAACTGTTAGGGTCAACCTTTTTGGGCCAGGTGAATTAGCACTCATAATGGGCATAGTCGTATAAACGCAAGGAACCATAAATGATTATGAAAACTAGATGCCTGTAATTGCGTTTAG
Source organism: Nitrososphaeria archaeon (assembly GCA_049965895.1). GTDB lineage: Archaea > Thermoproteota > Nitrososphaeria > Conexivisphaerales > UBA164 > KM4347-05. The sequence goes on from JBMFVR010000026.1 coordinate 11,847, forward strand.
TGCTATGCTGGCAACATTGTCCAGGTAAATTTTTAACTTTGAAGCGTCATATAGTGGAGTGTTCAAAGCTATGTTATTGCTGACCATAAATAACGCTCCAGCCTTAAAATTTCTTATCGAACTTAGGGCAAAAAGAGTAGCCGCTTCCATTTCTGCACCTATGTATCCAAGGGAAGAAAGTTTGCTTGAGTAATCCTTGTCTTCAGCATAAAAAGCATCCCCAGAATAAACAGGTCCAACGTAAACTGCTGTCAGCGAGCTTTTTGCTGCATTAACTAGTGAATTCAGTAAATCATATGACGGAACCGTGGGTGGCAGTATACCCTTACTGTACTGGTTCATAATGTTGCCCTGAGGAAGAAATGCGCCGTTGGCAATCAGTATATCACCGTATTTCATTTCTTTTGACAGCCCTCCTGCAGTTCCAAGCCTGACCATTATTTTAGAGCCAAGCATGTGTAGCTCTTCAATTACTATCGCAGCTGATGGTGCACCAATGCCATGGCAGGCAATGGAAACGCGCCTGTCGTTGTAGTAACCAGTATATGTTATGTAGCCCCTGTTTTCATTGACTAGAACAGCATCCTTGAGCATGCTGGAGAGCTGCTTTACCCTTTCTGGGTCTCCAGACAGCAACACTCTTTCAGCGATATCACCCTTCTTTGCCTTAATATGTTGTGGTTCTCTGTTCGACATTACTCACCTTTTATCAGATGTCATATATAAGTGCGACTTGATTGCAATCCAGTAAGCTTTAAGCTCTTTATCAAAATCTTTGTAATTATCGTATCTTTTTTTTATAAGATTTTTGAACTTGCTGTTATGAGACATTTCAAAAATATGGCACATTTCATGATATAAAATATAACTTATCATGGGTTCAGGCAAAAAGCTCATGAACCAGTTAACAGTCAAAATATGGTTTGAATTCATACTGGCCCATTTTCTTTTCATTTTTCTGTACTTTATTACAGGCAAGCTGGTATTCATTTCGTGTGTATAATTGTTTATTATATGGCCTATGAGCGCCTTAAATTCTGAAGCATTCCTATGTTGCAGCTTTAGGTCATGAGACTTTCTCCGCAAAGCCTCGTATTCGTTAAGTTTTTTCTCAATCCAGGCAGCATGTTTCGTAATTAATTGCTCTTCTTGTGTAAAACCGTATGGGAGAACAAGATTTATCCATTTTTCCCTTACCTCTATCCGCGCATACTTAACTCTATTATACTTGATTTTATAAGGGATATATTTGTTCCCCAGCTTGACCCTTTTAAGCACACTCAAATTTATAAATTTCTGAATTTAAAGGATTTATGCAGGCATTGGTGTTCAAATGCCAAACATCATTATTTTATAAATTCCAATTATAAAAATATATAGTCAATAAAAAAGGTACATTTATAATTATAGGGATTTTCTAAATATTAAACTGCATGAAACG
>JBMFVR010000027.1:0-12781 GCA_049965895.1 Nitrososphaeria archaeon
ATTTAAAAAGTATTCCGCACGTGGTTGTGAGCCTCATCGATGAAGCGGGAAGCGCTCAGCTTTAGCTGGGCGTAGTTCACTTTATCTAAAACCACCGATGATGATCTCAGTTATTCTTTTAAAGCTGTAATCTCAAAAATATTATGTAAAGCTGTCAAAATAATACAACAAAGGATCTCAAAGTATAAATTTATAAAGTGGCTATAATAACAATAAGATGTTGAAAATAAAGGATCTATCAATGGGCAGCTCAAGGGTAAGTGTGGAAGGTGTTGTTGTGAGCAAATCTGAACCAAGGAATGTAAAGACTAAAATGGGTGAAGACGCTCAGGTAGCGGATTGTGTAATTGAAGATGATAGTGGTAAGATTGTGATGAGCCTCTGGAACAATCAGATAGAGCAGGTAAATGAAGGGGACCAGGTTAGAGTTGAAAATGGATATGTGACATCATTCAGGTCTGAGCTCAGGCTCAATGTGGGCAGGTACGGAAAGCTGTACGTTAACAATAAAGCAGTTTAGGTCAAATTATTGTCCTTTTGAGTTTTCCTTCTCTGAAAGCTTCGTATGCTTCCTGCGGCGTGCTTATTTCTGTTATGTACACATCTATTCCAGCCCCTGAAAGTGCCAAAACAGCCGTTTCATCAATGTTATTGGTAATCACTGCATTTACTCCAAGCTTTTTGAAAAAATCGATTATGATCTGCACTTTATGCCTCTCAGCATTTATTGCGGGGTTGTCGTAATATTCATATTTTCCTTCATGTGTATTAAGAACTGTGAACCCTTGGGATAGCCCAAAGTGAGGTGAAATTTTCCCATCTGCCATAACTGGAAAAGCTAGTATCCACTTTTTGCTCATGCTGCCTGGCTCTACATGTATGGTAACAGAAACTACACCTTTTACTTTTTCCTTAAGCGTTTTTTCCACAAAATCAGTTACAATGTCTGCCTTATCAACAGGAAGCGAATGGGGAAGCTCAAGGTGCATTTCTACAAAATAAAAGGGACCAGCCTTACGCACCTTCAATTCATGAAAACCGATGATCCCGTCAATCTGGTTCATGACCTTTGAAATTATTAATACAATTGTTTTATCTGACGCATCAAGAAGGGAGAGCACTGCGTCCTTTATAATACCGTAGCTCTGGTATATCAGATATACAATTATGACTATCAAACATGCATAAGCCAGATATGCTAAGCCAGCCCATTCCATGAATATACCGGCAATCACAATAAATCCAAGGACACCGTCCTGATAGTTGTGTAGCCTTTCAGCCCTTATAACTGATGAATTTGAAGAAATTAAACCTGAAATCCAGTGACCCAAGTATATGCTTACAATAATTGAAACTACTTCAGTGCTTACAAGGGGTATCAGGTCAGTGGGTTTAAGTTGCACGAAACCGGTTACTGCTATTTCAAGTGCTGCATAAATTATGGCTATACCCATAAATAGAGAAACTAGGCTTTCACCCTTGTACAGGCCATAAGGAAAGTTTGTGGATGGTGGCAGTGAAGCTAAGTAAAGGCCAAGGAAAGCTGCAAGCATCATTATCACGTCTGCCATGTTGTGTATGCCATCTGCTGTGAGTATGGGACTTAGAAACAACTTTCCTATTGAAATTTTAAGCAGCGCAAGTGCAAGGAATGCAAATAGGCTGACCAGCGTTCTTCTCTTGGCAATGCTGAAATTGGTGTCCATTGCAGTATATCGGTTTAGCGATATATAAAAATTTTTAAATTACTTAGTCAAGTTTTTATTATGAGATCTTATCTCGGTCTTCCTCCCAGGATAAAGGTGCTTGAAGCTGTGTCGGCTTTAGCCAGCGGAAGGGTAAAAAGGATTGATGGCGGTTTTAAGGTCAGGGCATCACTGGGTAATAGGGAATACACCGTAATTTTAAGCGGTGAAAGTGCATACAGTGATGACAACGGCACAGTGCACAGGCAATACATCGGTTACCCAATTATCGCTGTGATGATCATGGAGGGAAACATCCCAGATTTTCCGGAGCTTGGAAGGGTCATAAGCGATGTGCCGTGGGCTAAACTTAACGCAGTAATGAGAAGCTACAAGAAGGTCGAAAAACACGTAAAGGAAGTAGCATCAAGGGCTGGCATAAGTGATGAAATGGTTGACAGGTACATTGAAGATGTTATGGGGATACTTAGGGAAAGAAGGTTAAAGTTTAAAGACCTGAGACAATCTACACTTAGTTCGTAATGAAAATAGTAAATTATCTGCAGGGAAACCTGAGCAGGGTTGGAGTCGTAGAGGATGGAAACTTGGTAGACCTCAGTGAACCTTTTTCGCGATATGGGCTCAGGGTGGATAGCCTGGATTCAATGCTTGAGCTAGGGCTCTTTGATAAAATAGATGATGCGCTAAGGGAGAGCTCAATTTCTATTAAGCTTTCTAAAGTGAAACTACTACCTCCAGTCATTCATCCGGAAAAGATAATGCTTGCAGCGGTAAATTACTACTCTCATGAAAGGGAGCAGGGGGCCAGTAGACCTGGGTTGCCTTACCTTTTTACAAAGTTCAGGAATGCTCTAACTGGCCCCTATGATGACCTTCTGCTGCCAGTGGCATCTGAAAAGATGGATTATGAAGGTGAGCTTGCGGTCATAATCGGTAAAAAGGGCAAGTACATAAAAAAGACGGAGGCAATGGATCACGTACTGGGCTTTACCGTAGCTGATGATGTCAGTTTCAGGGATCTGCAGTTTCCATCAGGATGGCCAAACGTTTTAAATCCATATGGCCAGAACTGGGTCAAGGGGAAATCGCTCGATTATGCATTTCCTCTTGGTCCCTGGGTTATCACAGCAGACGAAATAGACGATCCATATTCCCTTAACATAAGGACTACTGTAAATGGAGAAGTAAAACAGGACGGTAATACTTCAGATATAATATTTAGTATAGAGGAGCTTATAGAATACGCGTCAAACGGGATAACCCTTATGCCTGGAGATGTAATATCTACCGGCACTCCACACGGTGTTGCGGCATTTAACCAAGAAAGGTTCCTCAGTGAAGGGGACATTGTAGAGGTAACGGTCAGCAAGGTTGGTTACATAAGGAACCGTGTGAAAAAGGAACAATGAACACAGAAATAATAAAGGTCGACCCAATAACTCCAGATATAAATGCTTTGAAGAGGGCTGCAAGCATAATAAGGAATGGAGGCACTGTAGCATTTCCAACAGAGACAGTGTACGGATTGGGGGCTGATGCATTTAATGAAAGAGCTACAAACAGGATATTTGAAGCTAAGGGGAGGCCGCGCGATAACCCCTTGATAGTACACATAGAGGGCGTTGAGCAGCTTGGGCTCATTGCAACCTTTAACAGTAAAATTATGAGGATGGCAAAAAGGGTTTGGCCTGGGCCCGTTACATTTATTCTTCCCAAAGTGCATGGAGTGCCTGATTCTGTAACAGCAGGGCTTGAAACTGTAGCTGTAAGGGTGCCCGCGCACCCTGTGGCACTTGCTCTTATAGAGCTTTCAGGAACTCCCATAGCCGCTCCAAGTGCGAACCTCGCCGGCAGGCCAAGCCCCACTGCCGCAGAACATGTAATTGAAGATCTCTATGGAAGGGTGGGAGCAATAATTGACGCTGGCGAAACGTTTTTTGGCGTGGAATCAACCATAATTAACCTATCAGTGAATCCGCCTGTGCTGCTCAGGCCAGGCCCGCTCAGCATCGATGAACTCGAGCCCATAATTGGTAAGGTAAATATCCCATTGGAAGCCAGGGGCTACATGGAATCAGAGAGGGCACTGGCGCCCGGGATGAAGTACAGGCACTATGCACCTAAAAAAAGGATTTTTCTGGCCGGTAGCAGGGCTAAGTATTTGGAAATTCTTCGGGAATCAGCAAGGCACTGGAAAGTTGCTGCCATATGCTCAGAGGAAATGAAGCCCAAGGTTGACAGCCTAGGAATCAGGAGCATAGTTGTTGGAAGAGAGTCTGACCCTTATACTGTAGCCAAGGGGCTTTTTGCTTCCCTAAGAATGCTGGACCAAGTTGATGCAGATTTTGGAGTTGCTCAACCATTTAAAGAAAGCGGCATAGGACTTGCAATAATGAACCGTCTTAGAAAAGCTTCAGGTCATACCATAGTTAATTCGTGTGATGAGCTTGAACGTGCCTTGAATGTTAAAAGCTAAAAACCGACAATGTTAAAAACGTTTATATCCAAAGCCTAGTGTGGTGTATCATGAGCAGGGTACTTGTATGTGATCCAATTGATGAAGAGGGGATAAAAATGATTAAGAGTGCAGGGCTTGATATTGATTATAAGCCCTCTATAACACCTTCAGAACTAAAGCAAGTAGTAAAGGACTATGACGGTCTTGTTGTAAGGAGTAGGACCAAGGTTACCCGTGAAATAATTGAAGCGGGAACAAGGCTGAAGGTCATTGGCAGGGCTGGGGTTGGCTTGGATAACATAGATTTGCAGGCAGCAAAGGAAAAAGGGATAAAGGTGGTCAATGCTCCAGAGTCTTTGACTCAGTCAGTAGTTGAAATGGTTATAGGTTTTATGATATCCCTTAGTAGGTTCATTTGCAACGCTGACAGGACGATGAAAGACGGTAAGTGGCTTAAGACCCAGTATATGGGTAATGAGCTGAACGGTAAAACGCTGGGCGTTGTCGGGTTTGGAAGGATTGGAAGAGGAGTAGCAAGAGTTGCAAAGGTGCTTGGCATGAAAATTGTTGCATATGACGTAATACCAATTGATGAAAAAACAAAGCAGGAGCTATCTGTGGAACAGCTACCGTTGGAGGAAGTTCTGCGAGTTTCAGATTTTGTTACGCTTCATGTTCCGGGCGGGCAGGGCACAATGCACCTGATTGACCTGCAGAAGCTAAAGCTAATGAAACCGTCAGCATTTATAATAAATACATCTAGGGGTAATGTGATCAGTGAACAGGATTTGGTTTATGCAATCAAGAACAAAATCATAGGAGGGGCCGCACTTGATGTATTCGAGGTAGAACCACCAACTAACAGGGAACTATTTTCACTGGAGCGCGTAATACTTACGCCTCATATCGGGGGTGAAACTGTTGAAGCACAAAGGCTTGCCGCAACTCTAACCGTTCAGAGGTTAATTGAGGCGTTGAAAGTATGAAGAATATGTACGATTATATGAATGAGACATGGCAGAAATACTTTAAGGAGAAGCCAGATGAATACAAGGCATACTTAATAAAGTGGAGGTCAGAACCAAGGATAACGAGGATAGAAAAACCAACCAGAATTGACATGGCAAGAGAGGTTGGGTACAAGGATAAGCCCGGTTATATAGTGGTCAGGGTCAGGATGAGTAGGGGAGGCATGAAAATTCAGAGGCCAAATTCAGGCAGGAGGCAGAAACATAGTGGTTCAAAGCTTATATCTGGTCAGGTTTCGAAGGCCGATATAGCGGTTCGCAGGGTATTGTCCATTTACAGAAATATGAAGGCGATGGGCGCTTATTATCTAGGTGAAGACGGCAGGCATGTATGGTATGAAATAGTGCTTCATGATCCTCAGGAAAATTGAACGAAAAGCTTGTTCAGGTTTACCTTGCTCAGTTTACAGGTGCGACCGTGGACCAAAAGGTAGTTGAGGAACTAAGAAATATGGGGCTTATCAGGAGTGACAGCATGAGCCTTACACATGAAGGAAGATCCAAAATAAAGGTTGTGCTTGCAGGAGGGGTTTTTGATATAATTCATCCAGGCCATGTTTACTTTTTGAGAAAAGCTAGGGAGCTGGGTGATGCACTAGTGGTAGTTGTAGCAAGGGACAGCAATGTGATAAAGTTCAAGGGAAATAATCCCATGAACGATGAAAACCTCAGGCGTGAGCTGGTTGGATCAATCAGGTACGTTGATGCGGCAATACTTGGGGATAAAAACGATCTAATGAAGACCGTGCAGCTAGTCAAGCCAGACATAATAGCATTGGGATATGATCAGGCGCACAGTGAGAAGGAGTTTTTTGAGAAGAGTAAGGCAATGGGGATAAACCTAAGGGTTGTCAGAATAGATTCGCCATATCCATCGATCAAGACAAGAAACATAAAAAATGACCCCCGAGCTGGATGGCTTTAATTATTGCATTAATCTGATTTCCAGTATTCTGTCTAGCCTGAAGTTTCTCTGAGTGTGGTCCTTTGAATCAAATCCACTCATACCAAGGTACTTTCTGCCTTGATATTCTAAATTTCCTACCGTTTCAGGCGTAACTACCCTTTTTGACTTTTCATCATTAGCCTTCAGGTATGTTATTTCAACCCTCTTGCCGGCTTTTATTGCATCATTTATCAGTTTCACTTTTTCGTCCAAAGGCATGAGTTCCAGTGATTTCATGTACTGGAAATTCGTTAGAAAGCGCACAACTCTCCAGTCAGTCCTTATTTCATTCTTTTCAATTCTCTTTTTCAGCACTATGCCGTCTAGCGTTCTGCACCTGCTAAGCGCAACGTACACCTGACCGTTTGCAAACACTCCTGAGCTAGTGTCAAGCACCATCTTATCAAAGGTTTTACCCTGGCTCTTATGAACAGTTATTGCCCAAGCTAGCATTATTGGGTACTGTGTAAAGCTGCCTACAACCTCGGGTATGAGCTTCTGAGAAGACTTGTCATAGACAAGCTTTGTTAGCTCCCAACTGTATGGTTCCACGTCAACCGTTGACCCCGTCTGCAACTTTACCCTTATCGAGCCGTTCTGGATAGCAGTGACATATCCTATGCTGCCATTAACCCACCTCCTTTTAGGGTCATTGTTGAGCAGCATCACCTGGGCTCCAACCTTTACAGTTAGCTTTTCGTCTGCAGGGAGGTAACTTTTGTCGAAATTTCCATAGACATCAGCAATAAAAGTATGAACCTTGGTATTCAGCCTTGATAGATTTTCACTGTTTATCTTATCTGCTAAGCTGTTCTTAGTTACGAGTATTACGAAACCTTCATCAATGCCTGGGACAAAAGATGGTTCATAACGGCGATTAAGTTCTTCCAGCTGCTCATCGGTGATTGTGTTGTTCCTTATGGCGTTGAGCAAATCAATGAAATGAGTGTCAGTCTGCCTGTAATGTTTGTCAAGCTCTATGAACTCCATCTTAAGTTGTTCAAACACTTTTGAATCAAAAAAGTACTCGCTGCGGTACGATTTCCTGAACATTTCCTTTTCAACTTGCGAAACTACAGGAGGCAGCTGGTAGAGATCTCCTATAAAAACCATTTGAATTCCACCAAATGGTTTTGCCCTGCTTCTGCCATTGAGCCTAAGGAACCTGTCAATGCAGTCCAACAGATCTGCTCTTACCATTGAAATTTCGTCTATAATGATCATATCAAGCTTTTTGTAAATTTCGGCCTTTCCTGAAGGCAACTCTTCAACTGTATCAAGGGTAACATTGGGCTTGAATCGGAAAAAGGAATGAATTGTCTGACCCCTTATGTTAAGTGCTGCCACACCTGTGGGAGCTACTGCTGCAACCTTCTTTTTTGTGGTGCTTCTGAAATACATGAGAAGTGTAGACTTTCCCGTGCCAGCCTTGCCCGTGATAAATATGTTTTTATCTGAGTTCTCCATCAGGTCTAGCGCTTTTTTAAAAGCCCCCTCAATCTCTATGTATTCCGCTGCCATTTGAAAGTAATATCTAATTGCTTTTTAAATATGTTGTCATTTTGTTCGATATTGGGATAAATTATTTAAGCAACCAGTTAATGTTCAATTAATATGAGGCAGAAGAGGCAGCTCCTAAGGGGGATGCTTTCATTATTAATTCTCAGCGAACTAATCTATAAGCCTAACCACGGTTATGCTTTGGAAATGGATATAAACAAAATGATAGGTGAAAAGCTTCCCCGAGGAACAGTTTATGTCATACTTAAGTACCTAGAGAAGCAGGGCTGTATAAAATCCGAAGTCCATGAAGAAAAGAGGAAAATTACTGTTTACACCATAACCGAAAGCGGAAGGGAAATGCTAAAGAACCATATTGAGCTTTTGAAAAAGGTAAACAGATTAAGTGAGAAAATAATAAAAAACGCTGAAAAACAGTAAAAATATTTATAAACTATTTAAATCTAAATTATTTAGTGATTCAAAATGTATTTAAAGCACAACCATATGAGGCAAAGGGCTTATGATATAAAAGAAATAGTTGAGTTCTTGGGCATAGATAAGGAATGGGACATAGCTGATCTTGGAGCTGGTGATGGGGTTTTTTCAAGGGAATTTGCAAAGGTTGCTCGAACGGTCATAGCATACGATATCAATGACAAATATTTTAATGAAATGCAGAATGAAGGTATAAAAACTGTAAAGGCTGATCTCTGTGAACCCCAGGAAGGAAAATACGACCTCGTTTTCATGTCAAATGTTTATCATGGGCTGATAAGGAGGTGCAGTGAAGCTGTTCTGAGCAACTTTGAAAGGATGTCCAAAAAATACGTTGCGATCATGGATTTTAACGAAAAGAGGTTGTTTGGGCCACCATTTAGAGTAAAAAAGGAAGAAATAATCGGTGATATGGAGAAGCATGGCTTCGAACTCATAAAGTCAAAGGAATTGGAATTTCACTATCTCCTTCTGTTCAGGAGGAGGCAGCAAAACGCTTAAAGCCACGGGTTTTTTCTTGAAATGCAAGCGGGGGTGCCCTAGCCAGGTCAATGGGGGCGGACTTAAGATCCGCTGGTGTTGACCTTCGTGGGTTCAAATCCCACCCCCCGCAAACTCTAAGCGCGCGTCCCATAACTTGAGGAAAATTTATACCAAAAACTTTCAAATTTAAAAAGCGTCCAGTAAGTAACGTTTATTATTTCTCAGATTGCATATTTTATCATTGATAGATGCCGTAAGTATGCCTGAGCATATAAGGGAGGCGGTTCTGGAGTACGCCAGAAGTGAGTACCCAAACGAGATGTTACTTTTACTTAGGGGGAAGGTCAAAAAGGAAACAGCATTCATAGAATCGCTTGTAATACCCCCATTTGTAAGAGGAAGCAATAACAGGGTATATTTTAACAGGATGGCCCTTCCAGCAGACAGGAGCCTTGTAGGTTCAATACATTCTCATCCGTCAGGGGTGGCTATGCCGTCAACTGAAGATCTGCTTTACGGCTATGGTCCCGTGATAATGATCATAGGCTATCCTGACGAGATCATGGCATTTGACAAAAGCGGGAAAACGCTGAAGGTTATTTTCACGGGCAATACAAGGTTGTAATATGAACCAAACGATATGCCAAGCAATTTTTCCCAACAATGAGCATTTGAACCATTCACGCTAAGTTACTGAGTGTATCGGCAAAATTTTCCTGCAATATTTTTAAATATGTAAAGAATAAACATAAACCATGAAAGCTCTTATTATTACTGAGGCAGAAGGAGAAGATCTAGAAGTGCTTTATCCATATTATAGGCTACAGGAGGAAGGTATAGAGGTTCATGTGGCTGCATCCAAAAAGGGGCCAGTTACCCTAAAGCACGGCTATACTCTAAATGCAGATTATTCATTTAATGATGTTAATCCAGAACAGTTTGACATTCTAGTTATTCCTGGAGGAAGGGGACCTGAGAAAGTGAGGTTAAACAAGGCTGCCATTGAAATTACCAAAAGTTTCTTCAAGAATGACAAGCCGGTGGCTGCTATCTGCCATGGTCCTCAGGTGCTTATATCAGCAAACCTCCTTAAAGGAAGGACGGTAACTTCATGGATGGGCATAAGGGACGATGTAGTAGCTGCAGGTGGGAATTACATGGATAAGCCAGTCGTTAGGGATGGAAACCTTGTAACATCGAGAATGCCATCTGATCTTCCGTCTTGGATGAAGGAATTTATAACTGGGCTCCATATCCTAAAACAGTAAAAAAACTTTATTTTTACCAATTATGATGAACTGCCATGGTTAATCTGCAGCTTATAGGCGCATCACTGATATTCATAGGGATGCTCATTGTAATGCTTGCAACCATAGTCAGGCTTCAGGAAATTGGAGATGATAATAAGGAGACAAAGTTCGGAGGGGTTATAATGATTGGGCCAATACCAATTGCATTCGGAAACAGCAGAAGACTGTTACAATTTCTTCTTGCCATTGTCATAGTCATTTTCATTATTTACCTTATCTTCGCCATCTGATTCTGCATGCAGAAAGAAAAGCGTGCCGTCATGCATTATGTATACCGTTATGTCATTTGCAAGTTCCTGACCTCTTATAGCACCAGGTAGCTCGTACCTTATATCATCGTAGATTTTGGTAAAGTTGGTCATAACCTTTACCTTCATCCTGTCAGCTTCAGACATTATAAAAGCTGGCAATTCAACGAGCTTTGTTCCAGCCTTTACCTCGATTTTGCCAATTATGCCAGCGTGGTGCGCCGCCCTAAGGGTATCTCGTGCGACTTCAATGTTTTTCAACGCCCTTTTTTCAATTATAAAAACATTTTCAACGGAGGTCCCAAGTTCGCTGGCTATTTCTGAATACTCCTTTCCATCTCTTCTCATTTTTAGTATTTGAACCTGCCTTTCTGTTAAAAGACCAAACCTTACCCTCAATGGCAGTAAGTTATCATTAGTTATATTTAAGTTTGTTAAATTTTGAAATGATTGATATACAGCGGTTTCATAATGACGATTTTAATATGCAATGCGATGACTTTAAATTAAAGCATTGGTGAAGGTAATCTGGCGCTCCGGTCGTATAGACTGGTCAAGTATATCGGCCTCTCGAGCCGAAGACCCGGGTTCAAATCCCGGCCGGAGCAAAAGACCTTCAGGTTCAATGCTCCTGCCGCCTTAAGTACCGCGCAGGGAAATACTGTCATGGACGACGACATGTACCACAGCCGGAGAATGCTGGCAGGCTACTTGGGCAAATTGAAGGCAGAAAACACGGAAGACGCAAAATTACTGCTTGAATTTGCAGACCTGCTTGTAGCGCAGAGGCTGAGCAGCAACAGGGTGAAGAAATACCTCGCATATGACTGCGTCATTTCCTCCATCATCTCAAGAGATAACCTTCCCTTGTTCGTTGAGTGTCTGGATTCTACATCGCCCTTGTGTCCCATGAAAAACATGCACCAAGGATGAGATATCAACCCTTTACTCTCATCTATAACAAAAGCTGTATCGCCATAGGCTCTTAACACATATGGTCGATAGATGAATCCAACCTTTCTTATCGCTTCCTTGATATCTCTTGTTATAAAGCTTGTCCTGAGGATACTATTCTTTTTTTAAACCCAGCGGGTCAAAAGATACCAACGGGCTATCCTTTCCTTTATGTACCCATTAATGTAAAAAGCTGCTTATAGACAAAAGTAAAGTATTGATTCCTTGATATGCTTAAACTTGCTCTTATCACCAGCATTGGTAGCATCTTGTAGAACTCTATTACTTGTAATCAAGATAGGATAACACAATGCAGTAGCAGTTTAATCTGCAAAGCTTTTGAAGATGGTGTGCCTGGGTGCTGAAGGAGAATAGACAGTATCATCATGATGGGTAATGGTTATGACCGCATACATGTTCTGGGCTATACAAGCCCAAGTTATTCGAGCGTAGTATACCCTTTAACGAGTTGAAAGGTGCGGCAGTGAGGTGTATGGCATCAGATAGATTATTGGTATTTCAAAATCGCCTCTAATCCAAAGGGTGAAACTTGAATCTAGCTCACATGGATGATAATTATGTCTGTATAGCTGTTCGTTGTACTTTGCCCAATCCCTTCTGTCGATAAACTAATCTTTTGTTATTATTATTGCGGCTGCTTTCGTTATTTTATGTGCCAAGAAAACAGCCGCACTTTATAACATTTATTCAACACAGCATGTGCACTTGAAAAAGAGATAGTAAAGCTCAAAGCTGAACCCGAAAAGAGCAAAAAGGTCTAGATTACGTTTTAAAAGAATTTTTTAATAAAGATTCATCTGTTTAATAGTCTCTTGGTTAATATTCTAAAACAACAGCGTTGGTTTAAATGTCATACAAAAGATTTTCACAGTCGCTTTATATTTTGTGTTATAAAGATGCCATTTCTTCGATAACAAGCGATACGTTATTGCCAAGTGAATACATGACAGGGATCGTAGCCCCGCTTTCTATATATTTTCTTATGGATTTGCGACAATCATCAGGAGTGCCAGTTACTGTTAACATTTTTACGATAGAGTCTGGGATCAATTCTTTGACTTTTTCTAGTCCTCTAGGTTTTGCTGGCCAACCCCCTAGAGCTATATTTACTTCTTTAATAAGAGATTCTGGAACTCCGCTTGCTTTCATAATATGGGGTTGCTGTCCAAGATACAACCCGACATATTCCCGTGAAATTTCCATAGCCTTATCTTCATCAAGATCCATAGATACAACTACTAGCTGCGGCCTGTCTATTTCTTCAAGCTTTCTTTTTGCTTTCTGAGCTCCTTTCTTTATGCTTTCAATTGCTTTTCTGTTATACTCAGGGGAAACAAGATAATTCAGCAAGATACCATCCCCTATCTCTCCAGCCAGCTCAAGCATATCGAAGCCTGTTGCTCCTATATATATAGGAACATTTCTGGGCGTCCTTGGACCGTATACAACATCAAGCTCTATATCGGATACGTTAACAAACTCGCCATGGTACGTAACGCGTTCCATGTTAAAAAGCTTCTTAAGAACAGTTACGTATTCCCTCATGGCTTTAAGAGGTTTTTCCCTCTTTACGCCAACCTTTGACGCCAATGGTTCCCACCATGCACCAATTCCCAGGATAACTCTTTC
>JBMFVR010000028.1:0-12703 GCA_049965895.1 Nitrososphaeria archaeon
CTGTCCTCCACTAAGCTGCCTCGGATACTTGTTCACATGTTCTTCAATGCCCATTACCTTAACAATTTCCATGACTCTTTTGCTGATATCTTCCTTTTTAAATCCCTTTACTGTCAGAGGTAATGCAATGTTATCATAAACCGTTAAGTGGGGATAAAGTGCATAGTTTTGGAACACTAGTCCTATATCCCTTTCCCAAGCAGGTTTATTGGTTATATCTTTGCCATCCAATATTATCTTACCGCTGTCAGGGTAGTCCAATCCAGCAACTGTCCTCAGCAATGTGCTCTTTCCGGCACCTGATGGACCTAGGATGACGTTATATGTCCCCTGCTCTATCCCGAGCCTTTCTACATTTAATGCTATAACACTGCCATATTTTTTTATGACGTTTTCAAGTATCAGTATCTCATTCAACCCTTTGCACCCCCAACCCTGTACATGCGTTCAAGCCTGTCCCTCATGACGTACAGTAAAATCACTGGTGGTATTAAGCTTATTATTGACGCCGCAGCAAGAGAACCATAATGCACAGATTCGTGACCCAGCGTAGCACCTATAAATATTGAATATGTCTGGGCCCCATATGGAGCTGCAAGGTTCATTGAAAACGGGGAATAAGTTAAAACCAGCGGAAATATTAAAGCCCCCCACGAAATTATAAAAGAATAAAGCACTGCAATCATGATCCCATCCATGCTCATGGGCATTATAACCTTGAAAAAGGCTTTTACTAGGTTCATGCCATCAACCTGCGCAGCTTCGTCTATATGCTCAGGGAAGTTCATGTAGAAATTATAGCTGAGCCATATTACCACTGGCAGAACAAAAACCGGATACGTTATGATAAGTGCCCACATTGTATTGATGAGACCAAGCATATTCATTATTTCATACAATGGCAGCATAAATATTATAGACGGTAATGTGTAAATGAAAAGGACATACACAAGCAGCTTATCACCGCCAAAATTGTACCTGGCCATCGCGAATGCCGCAGGAGTTCCCACAAATACAGTTATCAGTAACACTCCAACAGCAACGATGAGGCTTGACAGCAGGAATGGCATGCCTTCAATTATTGCTGCTACATAATGAATAAGTGACGGAGAACTGGTTAGTATAACTGGTGGAATACTGAAAATTTGGGCTGATGGCTTTATGGATTCCAGAAATACCCATACTAGAGGAAACAGAAAAAATATAAGGTAGAGTGCCCCTGCAAACCATGTTACAGCTGATGACATCTGTGCATTTGGAAAGCTGGATGCAAAGGTCTGCCATCTGGAGGTTGTATGCTTTGAAGGTTTGCTGCTAGGACCACCCCTGAGAACCCTGACAAACGCGTATGACATTATGGTCGATATGACACTCATTATTATTATTAGAACAGCTGCATAACCGATTATTCCTGTGAAGAACTGCTGGTAAGAATAGTATGCTAGGTCCACATTGGACATTGGAGGCACTTCTCCCTGAGTAACAAATATGGGGTCAAATGTAAATGTAGCAAATATAATAGATAGGACCAGCGACATCAGTATGTTTGGCAGTATATATGGAAGATCTACCTGCATGAGCTTTCTGATTCCCCTCAATCCATCTACTTTGCTTGCCTCCTCTATTTCCTTAGGTATGGATTTTAACCCAGCATATATAAAAAGAGCCGCCATAGGAAGGCTCTCCCAGACGTCCATTATGACAATCATCCATATTGTGTCAAACCAGTTAAACCTTGCAAAATAGTAGACCGGGCCGTAAAATGGGTTTAAAACCAGTTCCCATGATACCGCAGCAGTCACAAAGGGGATAAATGAAGGGAGAAGGACAAGCAAAAGCATCAGCTTGCTGTCAGTTCTCTTTAAAATGGCAGCCAGAGGAATGGCAAGGGCAATATCTATAAATGGAACTGTAAGCATGTAAAATATAGTGTTTTTAAAGACTAGTCCAAAATATGGGTCAACCAAAATGGTGTGATAGTTGTAAAGCCCGGTCCATACCAGTGCACCAGATAACGTTTCCCTCTGAAAGCTCAATATAACGTTGCCAATAATTGGATAAAGAGTGAAAACCAAAAAATAAATAATGGCGGGCAGGGTTAACAGTCCTGCCCACTTTGTAATTGGTTTCATGTGGGTCACAGAGTTATGTGCTGCTGTTCGATATATGTCATCCATTCATTTGCTGCTGTCTGTAGGTCCTGTTGTGCCAATGTCGGAGTTGGATGAGATGATGTCATAAAGCTATACACCTCCCCATTGAAGTACGGTATTAGAGTTGCTGTAAGGGATCCTATTACAGGTATTGCTGCTGCCTGCAATACAGGAACCTTTGCTGTAAGCGCATAGGTTGAAAATGGACCCAACCAAGTTAGATTTGCATTTTGTGAAGCTAGGGCTATTCCTGAATATGTTCCTGGCACATATCCCATGGATTGTATGCCTTTTTCATATTCACTGTCTGACATAGCAAATGCAATGAATTCAGCTGCAAGCTTCGGATTTGGCCCGTATGGGTTGATTCCAAGGAATGTTGGAGCAAACCCTGTCATTCCGCCAGGTAAGAGTGCAATGCCAAGGTTGCCAGCTATCTTTGATGAGCTAGCCTCGAATTCAGGTATGAAGCTGGTCCACATTATGAACATTGCATATTGCCCGGTTGCTGGAAATTCTCTCTGCTGATCGTATCCAATTGGTTGCACTGACAGAGCTGGCTGGAAGTTTATGAGTTTGTCCCACATCATCAATGCGTCTACACCAGCGGTTGTATTAAATGAAGTTGTCCACCTTCCGTTCTGGTTCATTAAGAGTGTATAGTATCCCGGTGGCTCTGGAACAAATCCTGGCACAATGTCCTTTAATCCATAGTATTCAAGCAACGGCATAACCATGTCTATGTCAGAATGATGCGAGCTGTCTGGGAAAAGTAGAGCATATTGGGTTACGTGTGTGCTGTTGATGAAACTGGCCATATCATACAGCTGCGACCAGCTTGTAAGATTGGTTGGGTTAAATGCAAATCCATATTCCTTCTGGAATTCTGCTGCAAGAGTTGTGTTTTCAAAAATGCTCTTCTGGTATCCTAGCACGTATCCGAATACGCTGTGAATTGGAACACCAATGGTACTGATCACTGTTCCATTTGGAGCGTAATAATATCCGCCCTGTTCCATGTTTGCATATATCATGTTAGACAAATTAATTACATTGCTGTAATCTTGCAGATTTGCCAAATATGGTGCCAAGTCAGGTGCTTGTGATGGATAAAACATTATTATTGCAGGCTGTGATGCCTTTTCTTTAAGTGCAGTTGATGCAGTTGTAACCATGTCAGAAAAGCCCACGCCATCAATGCTAATGGTTACATAGGGATGAGTTGCTTCAAAATCCTTTGCAACCATTGATAGGTACTGTGATGTTTCACTTCCACTATCAACCATTATCGTCATAGAAACTGGCTTTGGAATTGTTGAAAGATAGTAATAATACCCCGCGCCCCCTGCAATGACAATTATAATTATTGCAATTATTGCCGCAGTGACCTTTCCTATTGAAGGCCTTTTTTTGATCATCGATTGCAGTATAATTAAATGTCAAATATAAACTTTTTAATACAAACATGGGTTCAATAAAAAAATTGTTTTTTCTAAAGAATTTTGCCAGAACCTGCCAATCTCCACCTGTCTGCAATCATTCTGCTTATTGCTATCCTATCCCCGTGTAATGCAATAGCTGGCCTTTTGAGCTTTATTCTCAGATTGTTTGCCCTTATGTCCACAACCGTTCCTGAGTTAACCATGGTACCTAGATTGAGCTTCAGCTGTTCATTGACCTTTATCCTTTCTGATCTTACCAGTTCCTTTGTGCCTATCACATATTCAAAAAGTTCATAATTTACCTCTATCTCTAAAGTTGGATTAGGAAGGTAACCTGGCTTTGATATGTAGTTCCCAACCATTATATCATTTTTTGTAAAAATCGGATCCAGCTCTGTACCAATGGCTATTAAGCCTCCTGGCATAACTTCTTCAACCTGCCCACCTGCGGTGAATAGGCTTTTAACTGTTGTCGTTATGGGCTGAAATCCTGCCCTCATAGGCAACCCTGGCTTTATTTCAATTGCATCTCCAACTTTGAGCTTTCCTTGCTTTAATGACCCACCGAGTACACCCCCCCTCAGTTTTGAGATCTCGGTACCGGGCTTGTTTATGTCAAACGACCTTAGAACTTGCATTAGGGGAGGGGCCAAAGCATTTCTTTGAGGTGTAGGTATGGTTTCCTCGATTGCTTGCAGCAAGGCATCAATATTTAACCTCTTCTGAGCTGAAACCGGTATTATGGGGGAAGTTTTGTACCCATATGAACTTATAAAGTTTAAAATCTTGTTATAATTACTGATAGCTTCATCATATGTTACAAGGTCAACCTTGTTCTGCACAAAAACTATGTTCTCTATACCAATCATTTTAAGTGCCTGAAGATGCTCCATAGTCTGTGGCTGAGGAACCGGTTCATTTGCTGCAATAACCACTATCGCTCCATCCATAATTGCAGCGCCGCTAAGCATTACCGACATTAGACTTTCGTGACCTGGCGAATCTACAAAGCTTATTACTCTTCTAAGTCTGGCATCGCTTTCAGAACATTTTCCATCGGTATTGTACCTTTGAGGTTCTGGCAATGATTCGCATTCGTAAATTGCAGCATCTGCATACCCAACTTTGATTGTAATGCCTCTTTTAAGTTCTTCACTGTGAAGGCTGGTCCATTTACCGGTTATAGCTTCAACTAATGTTGTATTGTGAGAAACTATACCATTGGCCATAGTAAAGTTATGAACTTGTGGCACGGAAATATCAAAAATGATGCCCCTGTATTTTTTATGTTTTATACTGGTTACCCTTTCATAATCTATCCTGTTTTTATCATTTATCATAATGCTGTTTCCCTCAGCCATTTGATCCAACCTTATCCAGCCATCCTTTATATCAAACAGCTTGTGATTAGGTGTACCTGATACTTTCCTTCCACTTATTGTTTCAATTTCCACGATATCCCCCCAATACCTTTGGAAATATGGGAATGCTGAGGATTTAACAACTTTCATATCATTTATGCTGTCCACCAAGAGTTTAGCGTCAAATTTATAAAGTTCATCCTTAACATTTTTTATTTCAAATTGCTTTAAAATGTCATTGCCGCTAATTTCATATCCATCAACCCATACCTTCTGGTCAGTGGTCAGGCACTTACCATGATCAACGTGTCCTGCAGTGCCTATATTTGCTTCAGGCTGTTTTGGAATTTTCAACTTTCCATTAAAGGTAATATAATATGGTCTTTAAACTTATCTGAACATTGTTTTAGAGACGTTTAAAAACCTTAAATTAAAATGTTGATACATGAAAGTGATATTTGATACCAGTTTTATAGTTGTAATTACAGAAGGGCCAAGCCCTCTTTATAGGCAGCTGATAAACATATATGATAAAGTTGACCCCGTGGTTACCAGATCAGTAATCAGGGAGCTTAATGAAGTTTCAAAGAGAAAAAGAATCAACATTATGGCATTTAAGCCGGCAGAGATTGTTGAGTATGATAAAAACGCGGATGATGATATAGTAAAACTTGCCAATGAGAGGAGATTGCCTGTTGTGACTATGGATATTGAACTTGCTAAGCGCCTCAGGTCAAATGGAATAACATGCCTTACAGGTTCCAAAAACAGATTAATATACTTCAAATAATGCTTTCAGTGCAATATAAAAAATATTGATGTTGCAATAACAAACCCAAGAATTATTCCCGCAGCTCCCCAGTAAACTGGGCTTCCCTTCCTTTCCCTTTCTATTTCCAGCTGGTAGTATTCTTGCATTAGTGTTGGTAACCGCAGAGCCGAATCAAGGTACTTTGTCACCCTTCCCGCAACCTGTTTTACCCTAAAAATATAATATTCTCTATAAAGGCCCTCCTGCTCAAATAGTGAAGGCAATGTTTGTATAAAATTAAATTCAGGATCTAGGGTTCTACACACGCTATCAAGCATCAACCCCATCCTTAAGTAAAGCACCAGCTGCTTAGGGAGCCTGAAGGGGAACCTGTAGATGACCCTGTTGGCAGCATACATGAGCATTCTGACGTCAGACTCACTCACCTTAAATCCTTCCATTTCATTTAGTGCCATCTCTATTCCCTTTGCAATCACATACCTGTTAACAAATGGATCTAAGACTTCAAGGTCTATCAGAGCATCTATCATATCATCTGTGTTTCTGGTTGCAAGTGCCATATAGAGCCACATCATTTTATCCCTCATGTCCTTTGATAGGCTTCCAACCATGCCAAAATCATATAGAACTATCTTTCCATCATTAAGTATTGAAATGTTTCCAGGATGTGGATCAGCATGAAAGATCTCCATCTTAAGTACCATTACTAGGTAGAGTCTTGAGAGCATTGACGCTATTTTTGTCCTGTCTATTTTATTTTTATCGAGTTTCTGTATATCACTCACCTTAATGCCATCAATCCTTTCCATAACGATGACTCTCTTTGTTGAAACTTCGGAAAATATGTCAGGTACAATCACATAACTATATGACGAAAGCAGGGCCTTGAGCTTTTTCATATTTTCTGCTTCTTTTATATAATCCATTTCATCATGTACAGTATCGTAGAACTGGTCAACCGCAGCCCTGAAAGAATTAAGAAATGCCCTTCCAATAAAAATTGACAATAGAGGTAATAACATCTTTATAACGCTAACGTCTTCGTCTATGATTTTACTTATTCTTGGCCTTAACACTTTAACCACCACCCCCTTTCCCTTGTACTTGGCTTCATGAACCTGCCCAAGGCTTGCCGCACTTATGGGAACTGGGTTAAATTCCTCAAACAATGTGCTTATATCGCCCAAATCCTCATTAAGTATTTTCTTTATTTCTTCAAACTTTGCAGGTGGAACCTGATCCTGAAGCCTGACGAATTCATCCATATAAGGCTGTGGGAGCACGTCTGCTCTTACTGATAGAAGCTGCCCAAGTTTTATAAAAGCTGGGCCCAGTTCTATAAATTTATCAACCATTTTTCTTGCATGGTTTCTCATGGAACCATAGTGTTCCCTCAGATCTTCACTCTTAAGGGCCTTTCTCCTGTCAAAATAGTAATAGGTAAAGCTTGGCAATAAAGTGAAAAAAATTTTGATTAATCTCCGAAATGTCATTTCCTAATTATCGACCTTATAACAGTTGGCATACACTCTAGAGCCATATGCAGAAATGGGTGAGAGCGTGGATCAAATGTATCCACATGCAGCTCAAATCTGTCTTCATATTCCCTTATGTGTAACCCGTGGCTGCCTCTGTACTGAGTCACCGAACCATTAGGAAACCCGATGATAGTCTTCTCCACCCAGGGAGGAGGAGAGACCATGACAGATTTATCAATTATAAATTTTATTCCCATATCATAATTTGCGTATGACACATTAATAACAGTTAGGCAGCATTTTACTTTTAAATGGTAGCAATTATATCATTAACATTTTTAGTTTATTTTGATCGCCAATATAGCTTAGCCAGTCAACTTTGTCGTAAATCAGGTAGTTGCTTTTTAAGGCACGAACAATTCTAATTGCAATAGTATATGGTGTTTCGTATGTGCTATCAATCTGCATGACCCTTTTTTCCCCAACAATCTCCAGGGTTTCGCTCAGACATTTGTCAATGAATTCTGCTGTCAGGTTCTCTCTAATCTTAACCAGTTCATAGTTCCTTATCAAATATCTGTAAAAGAGCACAAATGGATTACATCTAATGATTATAACTCTGCTTACTTCATCAGGATTAACAAGTCTTAATGCATAAGTTCCAGATATTATGTATTTGCCAGTTAATCCATCAAATACATCTTCGGCTTTGCTTTCGTCTATTATAACTTCTCCTTTTATCACCATTGCGGCGCCGGTATCAAGTAAATAGGTACTGTATTCAAGAAACGGCATGCCGGTTACCATTGAAAGATTAAGCCCAATTGTTTTTTTGCCTGTAGCAGGACAACCTCCAATAATAATGAATTTTTTCATCTGTGGTCAATTGAGTGGGTATCAATAAAGTTATTCAACTTTTGCTAAAATTACAATAAGAGCTCCTATTATGATGATGCCTGACATAAGATAGTACATCGAGCTCAGTAAGTAACTGGTTTGATGAAAACCAATAAGTGCAATATATACAGCAAAAATTATAGCCGCAACTGATACCATCTTCAAGATTACATCCTTTGGATCCATCTAGCCTAACTCCCTCAACTTATCAGGAAGGTACTTGTCCACTATATAAGTTAGCCCATACCTGGCAAAAGCCTCCTGCTCCGACTTTCTTTTTGATCTTAAAAATTCGTCAATTTGGTCCTTCCATATTTGTTCAGTATACCTTGGGTCATCCCTAAGTTCATAAAGCCTTTTTACGTCAACCTCCGTAAGTGGGTCACTTGGTAGCTTGTACTTTTTTATATCGGTGGCCCATACCCCGGCCCATAAAGCATCCGGGGTAGTCAGGTCTGTTATATGGGCTGCATTTGCAGATCCAGATATTATAACCATCGCTATGTGCATCCCCCACGGATCGGCATCGGTAAATATATAAATTGGTAAACCGAGTTCCTTTCGCAACCTTCTAATCAGGTACCTTGTGCTTCTGGGAGCTTGGCCTGCAGTATCTATTAGGATAGCTCTGTATTTTTCATGTACCTTTTCCTCTATGAACCTTGTGAAAAGTGCACCCTTTTCTATTACGATTACTCGTTCTGCGGTGGTCTTGACAAAAGAGGAAGTCGTCAATGCTGGGCCTATCATTACACCGTCTGGATGAGATGTGAGTTCCAGCTTTCTGCCCTCATACCCAGGAACATTATATTCAATTGTCAGGTCACCGAAAATTGCGCTCCTTTCCTCGGGGTAAATGTTAAGGTCTTCCCTTGCCGAACCAACAAGGCTTTCGAGTTCAGTTATTATTTCGTCAGATTCTGCCTGATCTTCAAAGTCAACATGGTATGCCTGAGCTGAATAGTAAATATCCCTAAGGGTTGATGTCTTATTTTCCATCATCAAGTGCTTGCTGAAAAAGGCTATCCATAGTAGCTGAGAAAATGGCCTCAGGTGCTTTGTGTTCTTTGCATTTCGTTTTACCCTTTCGGGCCCCAAAACGTACTGTTTAAGCTTCTGGTCGTACTTTATGTTGCTAACAGACCTGCTGGGAATCTCTATATAGGGATACTTTCCGCTGGCTAGGTCACTATAAACCTGTGTGCCCAGTTCCTTAAGTCTCCTGACCATCCACTCTTTCTTGTATCTCAACT
This sequence comes from Nitrososphaeria archaeon, assembly GCA_049965895.1. Classification (GTDB taxonomy): domain Archaea; phylum Thermoproteota; class Nitrososphaeria; order Conexivisphaerales; family UBA164; genus KM4347-05. The sequence continues at coordinate 9,357 of JBMFVR010000028.1, forward strand.
TCCTCCTCTCCCATACTGATCAGCTTATTCACATCAGGAATGCTTCTTTCTGCAAGATCTGATGAAAATCTTGCTATCAATGGTAAATACTTTCTGTATATGTTTTGTTTCTTTTTAACAACCTCCATCCTGGATTTCCTGTTAATAAATATCGATAACGAGCGAAGAACTATTCTTAGCGCATTCCTTATCTCTCTTTCAACCTCAGGCCTATCTGCTACATATTCCTTCCCCATTGTTTTGTAAGGGACCTTTGTAGAGCATATATGGGTTATCACTGTAACCGGGTCATCGGTTGTAAGGTGGTACCTTTTCCAGTCAATTTCTTCATTTAGAACCCTGTAAGCTACATCGTTCCCTTCATCATATAGAAGCGGTATCCTGTTTGCGTATCTGAAAAGGCGCATACCACCATCCCTGTTTTCATATGAAACTGCAACTTCAATTATGAAAGGATAACCCTCATATGAAAGTGGTGTCCTTGTCAACGCTTCAATGAATTCCGGGTTTAGCTCCTTCCTTATTCCTTCCATAAGAAGATCTCTACCTATGGGCGAAAGACAGCTTGCATCTGGTGGTAGGAATTTATCATAGTTCCTTAGGGCACTTTCAAGCTTTACGAGATCATCATGTGTTAACGATCGTGGGTCAGTGTTCGGATCAATGCCAGCATATTGAAGAAATGAGATAGCTGTCTTCTTTCCAACCCTGTGAAAGTTCTTAGTCAGAAAGCTCACCATATTGCCCTTCTTCCAAACTCTAACCATTCTTCTTACCATTTCAAGATCAACGCCCTTGGGATGCGGTTTAACTTCAACCGGCGCAGGAGGTATTACAGTTGTTGTTCTCCTGTACATGAACACCTCACCTGTAGGGTCAATAAATAGTATGTTAGCATAAGGTGTTACTATCGCAACACGTTTAATATATTCCTTAACCTTTGTGGCTGAACGCATATAATCACCAACCAAATTCATCCTGACCCTGGTGCCCCTCCAGCCGGATGCGCTTGTAACACTATGGTTTATAATTATGGGCCTGTTTCTTTCTATATCAATGAAAAGTTCATAATGGCTGTAAGACACGCCATCCTGACTGCTATCTATGGATACCGGTTTGTTTGTTGTTATCTGGGCATAAAGCACACTCATGGTTGCTCCCATTCCAAATGTGCCCCTTGCCTGCTTTAGACCAAACTTTGTCCCATAGAACACCTTCCCGAGAGCCATGGGTATCTTATCGTCAGGCATACCTATTCCGTTATCTTGAACCGAAAGCTCATATTCCCTAATATCTGAAGTTGAATCGTCTGCTTGAGATATCTTTATGTAAATTTCAGGCAGAATACCGTAGCTATCGCATGCATCCAGCGAATTTTCAACGAGTTCCCTGAGAGCTGAATAGAGCGCTCTAGAAGGATTGCTAAAGCCGGCTAGATCCCTATTTCTATAAAAGAAATCACTTGGAGATATTTCCTGAAAGCTCATACCCTTGTCTCCCACAGCTTTAAACGATCCTTTTTCATAAGACTCCTGTATTTCTCAAGTTTGGCAAAGACCGATGCATGCCTTGCGCCCTTTATTAAATCCTTTACCGCATCGGTAGCCATTTTTGAGTTTTCTGGCCTACCAATTATCGATACATGATCGCCGTAAATTGAGATATGGGTCTCAGTTAACAGTTCAATTTTCCTTCTTGCGGAACCCTTTGTACCGATAAGCCTAGCCCTGATCCTAGTTAGACTGTTCTTTGTTGTAACAAAATCTCTTAAATTCAGCACCGTCATGGTTGACCCTCCATCTACCAGTTCTGATGCACTATAAGGAGAAAAACCGCGGGCCAGAGCTTCAATATAAACCTCAGCAGTAATTGGATCCGAATCATTATCCGATGATTCAATCTTTACTGAGTTTTCATCAAAGGAAAGTTTAACCTTGAATGTCTCTTCTATAAATCTTTTCTGAGCGCCACCAGTTCCTATTATCACGCCTAACCTATCCTTACTGACCCGCAGAACCCTCTCAAATTCCATCAAGTAGTTTTAATTGCCTTATGATTTAAAATTTTCTAATGACAGTTTAAGCTGGCACCCTCATCGCCCTGAGTGAACACTGTTCCCAAGTTATTTGCTAACAGCATTCATAGACGGCGCTCCGATCCTGTTAGAGGCTTAATATATATTGTTACATACAATTTCTGACATAAAGAAAATTTGGCCATTTATATTGGTATATTAGTTTTGACATCACTTTATTCATTCTTTCTAAAAGGTTTTCTTACTCTAACCGTTTAACACTTAGAGAATTTCATTTCTTAACATGTAGTCCATCAAAGGGTCAAGAATCATAAAACCCGATGAAGTTTTAACAACGAGCCCTTTTTTTATCAGAGAATTGGTGCTTCTCCTAAGATGTGTACCTGCTAGGCTCATATGCTGTTTCTTAGATATTAGCCTCAGCATTTCTATCTCCTTTTTTGAAAGCCCCACTATCTGCTTAAGCACATATTTTACAGCTCTATCATCGGTGTAAATTCCGTTTGGGCTGCACAGCCCTTCTACCATTCTGACTCCTGAAAGCGTTAACCATACCGGTATACCCTCCGATATCCTGTAGTATTCTGAAATGCTCCACTTTGGGCACTTTGAACCATAAAATTCAAGCCCATCATAAAGAAAATTTAACGAAGTTGGCTCATCAAATGGTTTAAGGTCAATAAGTTCAAGAACATCACCCAAAGGAAGTTGCTTGCTTTTTAAGGTTTCATAAACGGCACCGATCTCTGAACTGATCATAATTATCTGAAGCCTGCTTTCCTTTACACCATGATATAATATATTCATAAAGTGATTATATAGGCTCCCCAGTATTCTAGTTCGGGTGATTTCGTCGACAACGATGACCGTACTATCGGAAAAAACATGTGAGCCAAAAAAAATATCCAGAAAATTTTTAACATGAAAGTTAGCTGTACCTATTTTCTGCTTTAATTTATTGAGCTCAATAACTTTTTCATTAATTCCTGCAATCTTTTGCAAAGCAAACCCATTTATGAGCTGTTGTACCAGATCAATTGAATTATAAACGTCTTCAAGGTCCACCCATACAACTTTATCGATGTTCGCCGTTGAAGCCTTTACAAGGGACGATTTACCCATGCCTCTTATTGCAGTGACAGCTACGGAACGCCCGTTTGACAAAATTTTTATTAAATTATCTCTTTCATTATCCCTATCATAAAGCTCCTCTTTACCAGCCACTTTATTAATGCAAAATTTTGTACCCAACCCTTGCATACCTTCCTCACTAAAGTTTTGGAGGTTTACGACTCATCACATTTTTGCTAAT
>JBMFVR010000029.1:0-12409 GCA_049965895.1 Nitrososphaeria archaeon
TGGATGCCTTTTTGTTGTACCTTAGAATACCATGAAACATTGTTACCTGCGAATCTACTGATTAATGATAAAAAAGTTAAAATATTAGTGTTTTTATATATTTAGTTAAGGTGCTATAATAAATGGCAAAAAAGAAAAAAGCTGAAGTAAAGAAGGAGCAGAAGAAACAGTAAGATGGCAGGCTATTCTGCTTTTGTTTCAAGTATATTTTTTATTGACAGCCTTATATCTTCAGATTTTACTGTCTTTCTTCCTGCATGTGATGCAAGTAGAACAGATTGATTAGCAACTTTTAACCCATATTCTTCTAAAAATTTTTCCATTTCACTTATGGCATCTTCGCCCACTCTTTCAGCTCCTGCCCTCTTAAATATCCTGTATATGGCCGAAGCCGGTATTTCTGGCATATGAACCCATATTACGCGCGGTCTTTAAACCTTTTTTGACAACGAACGCGCCTATTGCTTAATTTGACTCAATTTTGTGCCAAAACCTGCTAAAATCATGTACATATACTGAAACTTAATAACCCGCCTTCACATATCAATCATCTAAGGGTGCGTAAATATGCCCGAAGTTTGGATGCCATATGGAGAGGTTGAGGTTTCATTAAGATTAAAGCATGAAAATTATGAAGGAACTATAGAACCTTTGAAAGTAGATAGCTACAGCGAAGAAATAAAGGATGCGGTTTACTATATTTCAGATGGAAAAAAGGAAAGTTTAGATTTGTTACAAAAAAATTTTCAGTTATTAAGGCCCCTTGATTACAAGCCTGCAAGAGAAACAATAATAGATGGAGTTCTTGTTAAAATTCCAGAAAATATCGAGAAAACAATAACAGTGTGCTCAGTAAGGCTTGATCCAGTATATGGATTTACTGGACCTCATTCAATTTTAGCACAGTTGATCGACTTGCAGGATGAATTTATGAAAAGAAAAGATGCTGATTTAGCAAATGACCCATCTATTAATTTTGCCGCTAGAATACTAGATGAAACAAATTCTAGCGCAATGTGTTATTTTGGAGGCTCCACTCAAAGGGTATTAACTGGATCTGCTACTGAAGTTTTCAAAAGGATTCATGGCGCGTTTCTGGAAAAAGCTGTTAAGCCAAAAAAGCATAAACTGATTGTTGCCTCAGCAGGAGGATGTCCATATGATGATACTCTTTCTGATGCATTGATTTCAGCATATAATCTCTTACCTTTTATGGACAATGACTGTGAAGTAATTCTTGCTGCTGAATGCAGAAATGGGCTGGGGGATGAAGGGCTCAGAAGATTGACGCTGGGGCTATCATCTAACAGCATGGCGGCGCAAGTTCTGGGCAAAATAAAAAAGCAAGCGCATCTGAGTTTGGTAAGTTCGCTTCCAAGCACAATGATAAGCAGTTTAGGAATAAGCGGATATAACAGTTTAAGTGAAGCTTTTGAGTTTATTGAATCCAGAAACGCATGGAAACTCAAGGCCTGGATGCCCAAAGAAACTGCCACACTTTACACTGGTGAAACAAAGTGACAAAGTTATTAATTAACATTGGCAGGGAAAAAATAGAAACCGAGCTAAATAGTGCAATCTGCCCCTATACAATAAACGCATTTTTGAGAAAAAGAGTTATCAACTCACTGGTCGTAAATGTGCCATATGGGTTTTTGATTAATACCGGCGTTGTAGCTGGTTATGAGAAGGCGAGAGATCATTTTAAACAGGGCGAACTTGCATTTGATCCAAAGGGCTCCTGGCTGATAATTTTTAAGATAGACAGCACTTACCATAACAGAGCAAATCCAATTGGTTCTGTCCTTCCAATTGATATTGAAAAATTTATGGGGATCAAGTCTGCTATTTTAGAATTCAAATTGGACTAGATTTTAGCCTAAAAAATAATGACGTATTTTTCGTTAATTTGATTTATCTTTTTATTATCAATAAAGGAACTTCTTGTTCATCCTGCATTAATCCACCATGATGCCCCTTAAATGCAATGTAATCGGCATCGCCTTCTCCCCTATATGAATATATTAGCGACTCATTGCCGCTGGGTATGGCCAGTATATCTCCGATCCTGTCTTCAAATCTAGGATCCAATTTTGGCCCTAGAAAACCATTTTTAATAACTTCAGACTTCCTGTACAAAATAAATCCACTTAAGTTTTTCTCAAAGTATCTTATTGCAGATTCTTCATTTTTAACTTTTAAAAACACTGCTCTTGAATCACCAAAAGGTGGCATTTCTAAAACGTCCATAAGCTGCTGGTCTACCACATTTGTTTTTTCGTTGGGAACCTGCCCGTGATCTGCTGTAATTATGGCTGTGAAACCTTCGATACCGCTTAGCGACCTTGATATTAATTCAAGCATGCTTTCTGCTGCATTGTGCGCTTCGGCAGATTGCGGACCATAATGATGCGAAAGGGTGTCCACTACTGGTATATAAACTGAAATAAACATTTTTCCTTTCTGAGAAAGTAATTTCCTTAACAGTGTAAAGGCATCCCACGGATAGTAATATTTGATTCTGGACATTCCTCGTGTATGAAATGCCGTAGTTGGTGATTCTGATATTGAATTCGGCAATATGGCGGTGCTAGAGACTCCTAGTTTTGAAAGTTCAAGACCTAATGGCATTGCTTTTTTAGATATATATTGAGGAAAATTCTGAGAGAGCATTTGAATTGGTTCCTCCTGCGCTGGATGTGACAAGTTGAGCATGTTTATTATACTACCAAATTCTTTCATGTAAGTTGTAAATCCCATCACGCCATGTTCAGCAGGGGTTAGCCCTGTATAAAAGCTCAGCATGGCTGCTGCAGTCGTTGAAGGAAATATGCTGGTGATTTTTTTAACTTCTGCATCATTCAGTGGGTTTTTTATCTTGTTGAAAACACTTTGTCCAAACGCGTCTAAAATTATAAGCACAAATTTGTCCTGATTCCCAAGGTTGTACTTTAATGGAGTTCTTTCGGTTTCACCCCCAAAAAACCTTATCGCGCTTGCGTATATGTTTGAAATGCTGTTTCCATTGTACTCTGGTTTTATGATTTCCATTTTATATCCCATATAATAGTCATTGACCCCTTTAAATTTCTTTAGTCCATTTTATATAAAATTTAAGAGTTCTGCTGAACGCGTTTATACAAACAAAAATGTGACGACCACTGACAACTTAATTGCAATTGAGCAATTTTTAGAATTGTTATAGTTTTATTTTTGAATCAATGCAGCATGAATCGTTCTGAAAAGACTTTATCAGGGAACTCACAACATCATAATCGAATATTTGTTTGTACTAAAAACTCCGAATTTACGACTTAATGGTAGGTTCAAGTCTAATTGAAACAGACGGCACTGCAGAAATAATTATGAGCGTTCTAAATTAATCTATTTAAAATGATCAAAAGAAAAATTATTGCCAGGTATATGTTTGTATAAATAAAAACCTTGAATGAATCATTTTCATTAGATGATGCTATTACTTTAAAACTAAGTAGCAGCATTATTACATTTAAGATCTCAACTACAGCCAAGAAGTAATAATTTAGTTCTATAATTCCAATCATTGTTGTAAACACTGTTAACAGCAATGCAAACATACCAATCATTCTGGCTGCAAGTTTTTTGCCATACACCACTGGCAGCATTGGAATTTTTGCTATCTTATAATCAGTATAATACTTTATTGATATGCTCCATATATGTATTGGTGTCCATATAACAATGATCATAAATAAATAAAATGGTGCCAATGCAAACAGTTTATCTGTAATTCCACTCCACACAACAAAAACTGGTGCTCCTCCTGCCAGAGAACCTATTAAAATATTAAATACGGTCTTCCTTTTAGATAACCAATTATAAAGCACCGGATCAAAGAGTACCCCAAAAACTATCCAGAAGCTGGAATACGGGGAGGCAAACCATGCTAGTGTTATTGATATAATTAGCAAAATTATACCAAATGACAATGCTTTGATAGGCTTAATTTTGCCAGATGGTATTGCTCTATTGCAGGTTCGTTGCATTTTTTTATCAATATCGCGGTCAATATAATTAGTAATGGCGTTTATACCAGAAGTTGCTATATATAATGCTATTAATGATATAACTAATCCATACAAATTACTGGAGGGATATGCTAAAAAACCTCCGGCTATCCCAGCAAGAACTAAAAGAAAAGTTACCGCTGGCTTTGTTAAATCAATGTATGGCGATATTTTCATTACACCTAAATCAAAATACAGTTTAATTTGCTTTTCTAAAAAAGTGGGCCGGGCCGGATTTGAACCGGCGACCCCCGCCGTGTGAGGGCGATGTGCTAACCAGGCTACACCACCGGCCCATGAGCAATTGTTTATGATGCTGCCACTCTTAACCCACAATGGGTTTACATCAAATGTTTTTACATTTATATAACTCTTACCAGATGCCCTTGCGGAATCGGTTGGGATGTTTGTGATTCTATGACATTCATCTGCTTGACGCCCACACTTTATTATTGACTAAAGAACCAGTATTTAAGCACAGCGGGAGAGCCATGAATTTTTAGAAAGATATACTGGCTTTTTTAATTTATCGTTTAATAAATAATATGCTTAATCGCAAATAATCCTGTATAAACATGAGTAACATCCTTTACGAAGCGCGTGAGCTTCCCGTGCAGCTAGCTTGGGCTGGCCCGCAACTTATTTCCTGATCTAACGACGCGCGACTAGCATTGTGCTCTGCCAGTTGTCTGCAGGCTTCATCCCTGTCGACGCGTTCTGCTGTTCAGCGTGAGCCCTAGTGCAGGACCACATATACAGGGAGGAAACATGGCTCTTCGCGTTCATGGTCGAATATAAGATTTTTGATGAAAGGTCTGAGGAGATAGCATCCCAGCACCAAGAAATAATGTCAATGATAAATGACCTTGAGAGCAGTGAAGGCAACGCATTCAGATGCCACAGGTCGCTGATAGCCGATGCCCTTACAGTAAGGGGGATTGATGTGATACACATATCAGGAAATGGTCCCGGAAAGAGGCATCGGCTAACTCCATTTGCGAAGGTTGATGGGTACAGGATCACCTATCCTGGACCATGACAAAAGGCTCACTTTGTGTTTATCAGATTATTCAGATTGCATGATTCATCCATGATGCAGTTACCCTTTCCAGATACATTAATCCTCGACAGTATTAGCTCATTCAGCGCCTTAAGTTCTGCATTATTCCTGTTTATTGCAAGATATCCGCTGACGGTATTATCCTTTATGTATACTGCCACAAAGGATGAGCTATCAGGGTTGCCCCTTATTATGTACGTGTCATAATGAGAAGTATTTCCCGCAGATTCTATGTGAAGGTCCATGATATCTGACCATATTGTCGACAAAAAGTTGTAAGGCTTGTTCATGCCGTACATGTTCCTAGCCGCGAGCCTGCCCGTGTACTCTGCTTTATTCCAGTGCTCTATGTGTTCTCTTTCGCCAGAAGATGGGTTATAAATGTTGGCAATATCACCGGCTGCATATATATCCATGTATTCCGTTCTCAGGTACTGATCAACAGGAATCCCTCTTTCAAATTTCATTCCGCTGTTAGAAGCAACCTCAATGTTCGGCACCGATCCAGCAGCTATTAGCACAAAGTCAGCAACTATCTCCCTGCCTGAAGATGTAACTACTCTCTCTACGCGTTTGCTGCCTGAAAAATATTTCACGCCGTCATTTAATATGAACTTCATTCCTCTACTTTCAAGCTGCTTCTGTATAATGCCAGATACGGTTTTGTCGACCAGTGTTGCCCATATATATTCATTCCTTTCAATTATTATAGGCTTCAGCCCCATTTTGAGCAGACCTGATGCCACTTCGATGCCTATAAACCCGGCCCCCACTATAACGGGGTTCTTGCTTTGTGCTACATCGCGCTTAATTGCATCAGCGTCGTCTATGGTCCTCAAATAATATATTCCAGCCAGATCCTCCCCATCCACAGCAAGCTTTCTTGGCCTTAACCCGGTTGCTATGAGTGCCTTGTCAAAGTGTATCTTATCACATATTACAGATGACGGGCTTTCCCAGTTCCATTTGTTTGTGTCATTGTTCCATATACCTTCGTGCCCAAAAAATGCCATTTTTAGTTCCGGATCGATACTTGAAATCTCCCTCCCAAGCATTAGTTCGACGTTTGGGCGCTTGTATTCCTGTTCATGAAAGAACACTGCATCTCGCTTTGCCTTGCCAATAAGGTAATCCTTTGATAGAGGCGGTCTATCATACGGCGGGTTCCCTTCAGAAGAAACCATTATGATCTTGGAATCTGGATCAATAGTCAGCAATTCCTTCAGACAATAGTAACCGGCTATACCACTACCAATTATCAGGTACTTGCACTCTTTGTGCAATTTAATATATAAAAATCATAATTTCAATATAATATTTTCTACATTTTCTACGGCGCTGTTATCTTTAGCGGAGCCCTGTTTCTGGCAAATGTTGAACCTACAAATCAGAAAAATGACCCCAACAATAATTATCTTCTATTTCTCAAGTTTTAGCTTAAGAAAAGCTTACCATGCGATTGAGCCAATAATAAAGAGGGGCCATGTTGCCATATGGAAGTGGATACAAAGGTATTCATCAGTGCTTGATTCTTTTGATGTAAGCAGGAAAGGTGTGAAGGCTATATTTATAAATTAAACTGAAATAAACGTTGAAAGGAAGAAAGCGTGAGTCTGGGTTGCATTTGGGCCTAACCCCAAAGCTTTTCTTTCGTTTCGCATCAGCTGGCACCAGAACTCTCTAGACGTATTTTGTTTAATTATCAGGCTTATCAAGAAGTACGGAAAGAAACCGATATACACGGATGGAGTTCCACGTTACATAGATGCGTGCAGGTGGGCTATAGTTGATCACTTTGTTTATGACGAGCTTGAAGAACCTTATGGAGAGGATGAACTAATGCATTAAGGACAGGACAGAGGCTTTTGACGACCTTTTGCCAGAATAATTAGGATTATTTCATTGATAATGAGTTGAAGGTGATGTGAATGAGCTAAAGTTAACAGCACCTTTTCTACGCTTTGTTCGGTTATTGCGCTCTACAGGATATCCTAATTATTTTTTAACAACTCTTCAGATAAAAACGCTCAGAGCGCAATAACGCATGGACCAAAAGATTAACATGTTGATAATGCTTTAAAATCATTCATTTTTAACTAGTTGCACACATAAACATTCTTGTTCAGATAACGTAGACCCCGGTGCTTGTCAACGTTTTAGATTGTGAGCCCTAAATGATCTTATAGCAAGCCCATATACTACCGCGTGCTATATGAATTTTAATGTGTACACATTTCTGATGGACACCCTGCCAATTACATTTTTATGGTGTCAATAACGTGCTCAATGCCTTGTGGATAATCCTCCTGACCCGTCATATAAGGATAAAGTACTGCTTCATCAGCTCCAGCGTCGAAAAACTCATTGATTTTACTCTCTATCTGCTCCTGGCTTCCATATACCATTAAATCATCTACCATTTTTTGTGGAATGTTCTGCGCGGCTGAACCGATGTCGGCTGCTGCAGTGGCCTTCACTGCATTAACAACCTCCCCATATCCTAGCCTTGTCAAGTTATCGCCAAAGGCAGGATAGGTACAGTATTCCGCTAGAGCCCTCCTCGCTTTTTCAAAAGATCTGTCACCTTCTGCAACTGTAAGGAAGTAGCCAATGATTTTAGCGTTTGTCCCTACATTATCGGCAATTTTCCTTGCTTCCCTTATGTGCTCAACTGTTGGAAGCATTACAAGTGCGCCATCAGTAAGCCTTGATGCAAGACCTATGGTCTTGGGCCCCATGCCAGCTGCATAAATCGGTATTCTGAATCTGGGCTTTAAGTTCAACTCAAACCCATCTACTCTGAAAAGCTTTCCTTTAAAGGTGCATCTACCGGTTTCAATAAGTTCCTTGACTATAATTAGCGTTTCCTCCAACCTTACGATTGGCCTATCAGGTTCAATATGCTCAGCATAGCCCATTGGCGCTACCCCCGCACCTATACCAAGTGTAAAACGCCCCTTAGACAGCAGGGATACAGTTGCTGCGGCCATTGCTATAGTTGTGGGAAGTCTCAGATGAGAATTTACTACGCCCGTTGCTATGCCTATTTTTTCGGTATTAAGAGCGGCAGCACAACTCATTACAAATGCGTCAACGTCCTGAACCTCTATGAACCATGCTCTGTTAAATCCAGCCTTTTCCGCTTTCTGCGCCATTTTTATTAATTTATCTGGATCACCATAACAACTAAGAGCTAGACCTATACGTCTATCCATTTGTGTAGATTCTGCATGTTTTAAATTTTATAAACATTGCCAAATTATTTATTAATTTTTTCTAGTCTAAGAACTACACTAGGCCAGTTCTTGATGCCTTACCCTAAACTGCATTATTTGTCCTTTTCCAGAACCGATTCAAATCCGGCAGGAAAATGCTCAAACACCTCCCTTTTGGGAAATATTTCAATAGTTTCATTTCCTCTCCTGACCCTTTTGAGAACAGCTTCGATGTAATGATTTTACCTTATCCCGTACTTTTGCGTTATTGCCTTGGGCACCTTCACACCAGTCCCTCTTATACCAACCATTGCCATGTATTTCTTTGTCCTGCATTCGGCTTCTTCATTTATTTCAAACAGCCTTTCCTTACCCTTGGACCACACAGCTACAAAGAGAACATTTACAAATTCATCATCATTCCCAGTCAATTCAAACGTGTCCCATGTTTCTGAAGGTATAACCATGATAGGCTCAGGCATTCCCCCAGTCAATGTGGTTATTATTCTTTCAGGCATACCCTTTTTTATAAGCGTCCGTTTTATAAGGAACGCTGTGGAACGTAGGTTTGCTCAGTGGTTTTTAAATCACCATAAAGTTGCTAATGTTTGCATGCAACTCTTGAATTTCATGCTAGAGTAAGCTGCATGCCCATAATGGATGGTGCCGATAAAGTTAATGCTTTTACCGTTATCCTTAGATCGCGAAACAAAGAACGCGCTATGACAAAGCACGAGGATATAGGTACCATTGCCTGATTGTTACAAAAGCAATAAAAATAAAGCAATGAGTTGCAGTTAAAACAGTAGCAAAGTGGCTAATGGTAGTGTGAGCATTGCAATGAACCATAAAAGATTAGAAAATGCGTTTGCATATGATGTTTGAGCTACCAAAATCAACTTTTAATAACCCATGAGAAAATCGGATGGTAACGTTAAGACTTATCCACTTTGTTATCCTGAACTCAAACATTTTTGGTTCACTGCTTCCTTTGAACATTGCGCTTTTTCTTATGCGACTCAACACCTAGTTTCATTTTTTATTCATCTCTTCACTTACAAATCCAAGAACTCTCGGTGGTGCTCTGAGTGAATGCAGTCAGATAGTAAGAGAGATTCAGTATATGCTTGTTAACACGCTCTGGCGCATGTTGTTATACGACCTCTTGGATTCATAAGCATGATTCGTAGGGTGAGGTCAGATAAAAGATTTTTACAACCGCTGTTGAATGGCGCGTAATAGCTTCAGAAAATGGCATATTATATAAGCTGCCCGCACCCCCAGTCGAAAGGGTGCAGGCAGCATTGAATCGAAAAATATATTTGCCGCGGGCCAGGTTTGAACTGGCGACACTCCGGTCTTCAGCCGGATGCTCTCCTTAGCCCTTTCGTCAGGCTGAGCTACCGCGGCTCTCGCTCTACATTCTAAATTGATTATATAAATTTTTGGTTGCCGCAAATCTTAAGCTGAGATATATGCTTGGGGCTAAACCACAAGTTTTCTATCATTGTTTTGGTTTTCTATCATCCAGTTTGGGTACATTATACGTTGAGCGCTGACTTCGTCCAGTTCCTTTATTTGTGAGGGTTTAAGGCTAACATTTAACGCATTTAAGTTCTCTTCAAGCTGCTCTTTTGTTCTTGCGCCAATTATTACAATTGAGCCCTTGCTAAGCAACCAAGCAATTGATACCTGAGCTGCTGTTGCTCCATGATCTCTAGCTATAGAGTTAATTTTTTCTAGAATGCTGGGATATTGTTCCTTTTCAAAATATGGAAATACGCGCCCGGTATCTCCAAGTCTTGTTCCTCTTGGTGGGCTATTCAAATCTGTGTATTTCCCTGATAAGAGGCCACCCTGCAAAGGACTCCAAACCAGCAATGACATTTGTGCGTAATTTAAATACGGTAAAACTTCATGTTCAATGTCCCTGTTAAGCAACGAATAGTTCATCTGAGCTGAAACGTATGGGGCATATCCCCTTGCCATAGCTAGGGACTGCAACGTGGCTATTTGCCACGCTGAAAAATTGGATAGTCCCGGATAAACTACAAGGTTTTCTTCTATAAGTGATTGCATTGCGCCAGCTGATTCTTCTACTGGTGTAATGACATCCCATCCATGAAACTGATAAAGATCTATTCTATCAGTTCCAAGTCTTCTTAAACTCTCCATTATTGCCCTTTTAATGTGGTATCTGCTCAATCCCTGATCATTTATTCCGCTACCGGTCTTTCCCCTTACTTTAGTTGCAATCAACACTTCATTTCTGAAGTGCCTTACCGATTCTCCAAGTATTTCTTCTGCACGTCCACCGTCATAAACGTCTGCTGTATCAAAAAGATTGACACCTGCATCGTAAGCCAGACCTATCATCTTTGAAGCTTCTTCAACCGGCACCCCGCCCAATTTCCATGTATTTCTTTCTCCAAATGTCATGGTTCCTAATGCAATGGCGGAAACTAGAACCCCGGTTTTACCTAATCTAACATATTTCATCATAAATATTTATACTCAAAGGTTTTATAAAAAGATAGTGCATGATATTATTAGCTCAAAGGGCTATAAGTGTATAGGTTCCCAACGCCAAGAGCACGGCCATCAATACAATTATTATTGAATTTATTATCCATTGATACTTTCCTGGATGTAGCCATTCTATGAGCACAATTCTTAATCCATTTAGACCGTGAATTGTTGCCGCATAAAGCAAAATGCCAAATATTACCTGATAATAAGTCAAATTGTGAAGCACGTAATTATATGAAAGTGCTTCAGCAAACGTTCTACCAGTTAATGGACTCACAAGCAAAAGATGGAATGTCAGTACAAATATCATGATCAATCCTAATGCATACATCAAAAGCATGGTCCATGATTCTTTTATTAAACTGTATTTTTCTGGCATTTTTTACCACCTGACTATTCCCAGACCGGCCAGAAGATAAAGGCCAGCCCATATCCATAGAGCTACGACGATTAACGTAATTGTGTATATGGCTATTTTTTGGTTCCTGCCAAGTGAAAGTGGAGAATATGGATACTCTGGAAGCCGCGGTTTCCCCAAAAGCAAGCCAAACACCTCATTTAATATAAGCCTGAGACCGTTTGCCCCATGATAAAGTGCTGATCCTGCGATTATCCACATGCCTATAAGTTCAATTATTCCTAAATTGCTGAGCTCTTCTATCGTCTGGTTCCAACCAGCAATCCCGAGTGTTACGTGGTAAATTTCAAATATATGCGCGATGAGAAAAAGCGCTAATATGACCCCGGTTATTCGATGCAATGTATAAGACCACCTTTCCAGATTATACCTTATGGGATTTAGGCTCTTAAAAAGTCCTGATTTATAGCGTTTATTCATGTTGATCTGCCTCCATTTTAAAGTCAAGTGGTGGAGCTTTGGGTGCGTTGCTAATAGGCTTTTCTGGTTGAGCCATAACGGCAACAGGAGCCCCCGCTTTCCTGCGCACAAACTTCCTTTTGAGTATTTCCCGCTTCAACAGTTGTATGGCTTTAGCCGGATCAACCCCCTTAGGACAAACATAGCTGCATGATCCAGCGAAGTGGCACCTCCATACACCATGCGATGTATCAAGTGTAGACTGCCTTTCGTTAAACCCTTCATCCCGAGGATCTGCGATATACCTGTAAGCCTGAGCCAGCGCCTGCGGTCCAGTAAACTGCGGATCAAGTGAGACCGTCGGGCACGCTGCAACGCACAGCCCACACATTATACAATAATCGAACTGTATAAAGTTTAGATTTTCTGCAGGCGTTACCCGAAACTCCATCGGGGCTTCTTCAAGTTCTTCCGGATTCTTTCTTATAATATATGGCTTGACCGATTTATGTTTATTAACAAAGTCACCAAGATCAACTACAAGGTCCTTTATTACAGGATAGCTGTAAAGTGGCTCTATGCGGATTGTATCGTTTAAAAGTGGTTCAGATTTCAAATCAGCTATTCTTGTTTGGCATGCAAGAGAAGGCTTCCCATTTATTACCATACCGCACGATCCGCATGAACCCATCTGGCAGCTGTGCCTAAATGCAAGTGTATGATCATATGTTTCTCTTATATT
>JBMFVR010000030.1:0-12341 GCA_049965895.1 Nitrososphaeria archaeon
ATACTATTCCACTTACTGAGCTGTTGGTGGCAAGCTCGTCGCCCACTGCAGTTCCTGGTCCTGAGATATAATTAAACACTCCAGGTGGGAGTCCTGCATCCCGAAAAAGATGATAGATCATTACGCCGGTAAGCATGGACATGTTGCCAGTGGACGACGGCTTGAAAACCACTGTATTGCCTGTTACTATGGCGCCAGTGCTCATTCCTGTTGAGATAGAAACAGGGAAGTTAAATGGCGCAATTACCCCGAACACACCATAGGGCTTCATTGGACGATACACCCTTTCTCCCTTTCCTGGTGATCCATGAAATCCGAGGCTGACCCTTGCTCGAGAACCATGAAGGTAAACCGTATCTCCATACCCCCTGTTTTTAAGCATCTCCAGCGAATAATACCTCAAAAAGTCGATTGCCTCGTCCACTTCTCCCATTGATTCAAACCTGTTCTTCCCGTTTTCCATGCTGAGTACGGCCGATAGAACAAACTTGTTCTTTGAAAAGTGATCAGCGGCTTTCAGCATCAGCCTTGATCTCCTAATGTAACTCATTTTTCCCCATTCATCAAAAGCTTCCATTGCGGCGTCAATAGCCATTTTAGTTTCCTTCCTGTCAGCTTTCTGGCATATACATATTACCCTTCCATCAATGGGAGACCTTTCGGTCAATTTGCCTTCTGTTGTGATTTCCCTGTCTCCAATGTACAATGGGTACTCCTTGCCTAGCCAGTCCCTTTTTGCATCCTCTAGGGCCTGTTCAAAAAGTAAATGAAACTCATTTTCCCTTCCCTCTTCAGAGAATTTCCTAAAAGTAAATTCATTCTTGAACTCTGTCATAAGTTGTTATTTATATATTTTAATAAATAAACATTTTCTGCCAATAATATTGATAATATTCTCTGCCAGTTTATAATAAATTGACAAAGTAAAATGTTTTTATCCTAGAAATTGATAATATATTACATTGACACTGGAGTCTGTCCTTGCCGGAAAATGGATAGCCGGGCCGGACATAGGTCATGCCATAAACAGAACAAGGGAAATTAACTACAGAGGCTGTAACGCGATTGTAAATTATCTGGGCGAGGACCTGCGCGATGATGCAGAAATTGAGGAATCAACTGCAGAATACATTAAACTTATAGAATCCATAAAAGCTTATGGACTCTGGGCTGATATATCGGTTAAGGCTTCACAGATCGGACTTGCTGTAAACGAAGAACTTGCCGTCATAAATTACGGTAAAATAGTTGGCATGGCAAGGAATGCTGGAATTTTTGTATGGCTAGACATGGAATCATCCAGCATGGTGGACAGCACAATAAAAATTTATGAGACCCAAGTTAGATCTGGGGGCGTTGGAATAGCTATTCAATCATATCTTAAAAGATCAAATCATGACGCAGAAATGCTAGTTGATGAAGGTGGTATAATCAGGCTTGTAAAGGGCGCATATAAAGAAAGCCAAGAAATAGCCTACACCCAATGGAAGGATCGAACTGATAACTTCAGAAAAATAATGGACATGCTTTTTGAAAAGTCCTCAACGTTCACCGTTGCAACTCATGACCTGAAACTTATAAACTATGCCGTTGACCTCAATAAAAAATATAATAGAAATGTAACTGCTGCAATGCTTCTGGGGATAAGAAACAAATACCTATATGAACTTGCCAGAACTGGATTCAAGTGCGCACTGTACGTGCCTTACGGCCGCAAATGGGTCGATTATGCTTCAAGAAGGCTGAGGGAAGCTAGCAACATCTACCTTGTGCTGAGGTCCATCGTGGAAAGGTGATACCAGTGTTAAAACGATGCTGTTTCAGTTTACATGGAATTTTTAAGCGCCTTTTACTGGGGCCCAAACTATTGCAAGTATACCACCAACAAACATTAAAAACGATCCAATAAAAAAACCGAACATTGTGGGAAAGGCAAATACAGACGCAACAATCAGCAATAAGCCACCGATGGAAACCCTCCCCCTTTCACCGGAATTCATAAAATGTATGCCAATTACCCCCACTAAAATAAGAATCAGGCCCATCATTACAAAGGATGTTGACCAGAAAAAAATAAATGGTCCATAGGTAACTGTATGCCTTAAAGGTGCAAAAATTGCCAATGTGAAAATTACGAATTCAATTAGGAGCGCTAGTATCTGAAATCCCAACCCTATGGATGAGACGATAATGGCAGCGTGAGGCCTGTTTGCGCTCATTAAACAGATTCTGCAATGGGCTGTTAAATATTCCTTTCTGGGTTTTTGATAGGACATTGCAGGTGCCGGGGAAATCAGATTAAGCTTATTAAAGCAATATAAAATAACATTATCTATATGCATCAGAAAAGCATGACTTTCATTTATGCCATAGTGGTGATTGTCCCGATAACGTTCGCAATCAGGGCATCCAATAACATGATAGCCACTACTGTGCCGCTGCTGGTAAAGTACTATTTTGATTTTAACAGCGCTGAGGTGGGATTGCTGTCAGCGCTTTCCTCTCTTGGATCTTTAATAACCAGTGGGATTTTAAATTCAAGAATGAATGCCATGACAAGGAGGAGGGCATTTATAGCATCGTCAATTGCATATGCAATCATACTTCCTTCATTTTACGTTGCTGGGCCTGTGACCATCTGGGCACTTTCAGCCCTGGCTGGGATGTCCCTTGGTCTAGTAATGCCAAACATAATAACATCTGCAGGGTTAGTTAAAGACAAAAAATCCAGGGAAAGGATACTGGCAATCTACACCGTAGCACTCAGCCTGAGCCTAGTTCTTGGCCCACTGATTGAAACGGCAATGCTGTCAATGGTTACAATTCCATGGGTATTTTTGATGTTTTCACCGTTTGGCATACTGGCTGCCATTATTTCCTTTTTCCTTCAGTTTCCAGAAGAACAGAAAAAATCTGTAAAGGTCAGAGTGTACCGCAATCCTGGTTTCAGGGTTGCAATATACAATAACACGGCTTACAGCATACCTTTTGCCTTTATCGTTGTGTTTGCCGGCATATATGCCAGAAACCAATTTGACGTAAGCTTTGCGATTGCTACAGCGTTATATTCCCTTTTCTACACAACTTCCTTCATATCAAGGTTGGCCCTTTCAATAAGGCCCATTGAAAGGATAGGCACTGTAACTACATTTTCAATAACGCTCACGGCATTGGGACTGCTGATGGCCACTCTTACTAAAAACCTGTACCTCTATATGGGTTCACTTTTAATACTTGGTGTGCCACACGGATTGACCTATCCTGTGTCGCTCATTTCAATTTCAAGATCTTTCAAAATCGAGGAGCGAAATGTGGCCAACAGTCAGTTCTTTGCATTCATGACAATGATCACAATTGCTGTCATGCCATTGACTGGCGTGCTGGCCCAAGCTGTTGGACTTAAGAACGTGTTTGCGCTGCTTGTGCCATTTGTGCTTTTACTATTTGCGTTGATGAGAAGGGATATAGTTGCTATGGAAAAAATGAATGCTCTAGATGCATCCACTCTCCATGGCTGAATACAGCCTATCGTACAGTTCTTTTATATTATCAATTTCCTTAAAATTTATGTTGCCATGCTCCAGCTCATTCAGGACTTCCTTTATTTCTGAAAACAGTTCTGACGAAAATGGGTTTCCTTTTAACATTTCGCCTACAAGCTGCGACGAATTGTAAAGGGATGCTGCTTCCACATACCGCATAATTCTTGAACTTGTGCCAATCAGGTCGCTATCATGCACCATTAGCCTGTTGGCTATTATTGAAAGTACTTGAGTCAGCTGTATGGTATGGGCAACTAGCACATCGTGCGTACTTGCATCAATCTCAATTATTTTAGCCCCGCCAAAAATTAAATTGGCGATCTTGGCTTCATTTTCCCTGTCCTTAACTGGCACAAAAAGGACGGTTTTGCCTTCGAGCTTTCTTGCTCCAGGGCCAAACAGTGGATGAACTGAAACTGCATTGCCAGCTAGGCCCAACATCTCTTTATTTACTGCCTGCTTTAAGCTGCTCATATCCACTACCGTGCCGTTATAATTTTTTTCTTTAAGCTCCATTATTACACTTGTGGCAGAAGACAAATTGACAGCGTTTACTACAAGTTCATAACCACCAAATGCCGGATTATCTGTAAATCTTCTGTTAAATGGCTCCCCGATTTTATTTACTATACTTTTATCAGAATCTGTTATCCATACCTGATAAGCAGACCACAGATGCTTGGCAATCCACCTTCCCATTCCGCCAGCTCCAATTATTAGCGCCTTTGGGCTACTTTTTCCCATTTTTCTTTTCATCTATTAGCTTTATAAGTTCAGGCACAACCTGTTTGTAGTCACCAACAATACCGTAGTCTGCGCTTTCAAAAATTGGAGCATTGGGGTCGTTGTTTATTGCTACAACCCTCTTTGCTTCCCTTATCCCAAATACATGCTGTGCAGCACCACTTATTGCTACTGCTATGTAGAGGTTTGGCCTGACCGTCTTCCCTGTCTGTCCAACCTGCCTGTCATGCAGAATCCAGCCCATATCAACTGCCTTTCTGCTTCCTGCATATGTGCCTCCCATAAGCTGCGCCAGCTTCTTTAACATTTCAAAACCATCCCTTGAACCTATTCCTCTGCCACCTGAAACAAGTACCTCAGCCTTTTCTATCGGCATATCCTCAGAACCCTTTATCTCTGTTCTTTCCAAAAGCTCCAACCCGGGTTCACGCAACTCTTCTACCCTTTCCTCGACAATTTTTGCCTTCCTGTTTTCATCCTTTGCTGGCAATGGAAATACATTGGGCCTGACGCTTCCCATTACTGGCCTTCTCTTCAGGGTCCTTATGTGAGCCAGTTGCCAGGCGCCAAACGGTGGCCTTACAAGTATGATTTCCCTCGTCTTTTCATCCACCTCAATCATCGTCAAATCTGCCGTTATTCCTGTTCTCAGATTGTTGGCAATGTATGGAGCAAGTTCCCTCCCCCTCATTGTGCCTGCAACCAGAAAAGCCTCTGGTTTGTATTTCATGGCAAGCTGTGCAAGCGCTTCGCCGTATGTTAATGAGTAATATGTCTCAAACCTTGGATCTTCCACATATATTACCTGATCAGCCCCGTACATTCCTGGCTCATTAATCAGCGATCCAAGCCCACTGCCAATCATCACCGCTACCAGTTCACTGTTTACTTTATTGGCAACCTCTCTTGCTTTGCCAAGAAGTTGCAAGCTTGCTTCATGTATATGACCCTTTTCAATCTCAATGTAAACCCATACATTTTTGTGCTCATTTATGTTCACTGGTATCCATTCAGGACACTGGCCTGCTGTGCTCAATTTAAGATGCCCTCCTCATTTAACTTCGACACAAGCCATGCGGCCGATTCCTGTGGGCTTTTACCTTGAATGATTTCCTTTTTTCTGGGTATCTTGCTTATGAATTCAGTCTTTGCCACGACAGTAGGTGACCCACGCAGGCCTGTGCACAGTATGTTCAATTTTAGCTCGTTATTGGTGAGTGCCTTTATTGGCTTTTTGATTACCGCTCTCAACTTGTTTTCGAGCGTAACCGGCCTGGGATAATGCGAATGCATTAAAACTGTAAGTAGAGCCGGAAGCCTGATTTTGTAACTTTCAATGAATGACTCGAGCTGCCTTTTAACAACCAGGGATCCATCAACCAAGCTTGCTTCGGTTACGTAATATACATAGGGTATCTTGAGCCATGAAGCAACCTGAGCTCCTATATGGGCTGTAGAACTGTCCAGAGTCTCCTGACCAGTAATTATAAGGTCATAGTGTTCAAGCGTTTTTATTGCCTCTGCAAGCACATAGGAAGTGGCCAGAGTATCAGCCCCTCCATAGGCCCTGTCAGTCAGCAGTATTCCGTCATCCACGCCCATGCCCAGAAGAAACTCTATGCCTTTCATGGCATTGGGCGGGGCCATA
This sequence comes from Nitrososphaeria archaeon, assembly GCA_049965895.1. GTDB lineage: Archaea > Thermoproteota > Nitrososphaeria > Conexivisphaerales > UBA164 > KM4347-05. The sequence continues at coordinate 5,935 of JBMFVR010000030.1, forward strand.
ATCATTGCGGTCACTCTTCCGCCATATTTTTCCCTGAGCTCAAGGGCAAATTCTGCAGCATCAAGGTCATGCGGGTTCACGACGCTTGGCACCCCCTCTCTTACCAGTGTTCCAGTGTTTGGATCAACGTTCACGGTGTTTGTATTTGGAACGTATTTGAAAAGCAAAACAATATTTAAACCCAAATCATTTCACCTTAACTGAACCTGAAGTAAATGCCCCTCCCGCTCTTTGGAAATTCCCAGTGTATAGCTTCAAGTGGGCATACAACTCTGCAGGTTCCACATTCCACGCAGCCTTCATAGCTGAATACCAATGTGTTATCGCTTACCGTGTAGCATCCTGCTGGGCACAGCCTTACACAAGGTTTTGTATTGCACTTTTTGCACTTTTCATTGTCAACTGTAATGTGAGGTTCTGGATCAACATCCCAGATATCATTATTCAGTATGTCTTCAAGCCTTTGTTCAGTTGTGCTCATAGGTACCTCATCACCTCTATTCCATCTGAAAGCAGAGTAAACGGTCCAGCACCGTTTTCCTTGGCTGCCCCAAGCAGTGCGCTGAACATTTTCTGAGACTCATAATCAAGTGAATAAATGTGTTTCATTAATGATGCCATCATGGCTGGATAAACTGTAAATAGCCTGCGGTTACGCATGAGCTTATGTGTACCGCTGAACCTTTTTAGGTTTTTCATTATAAAGCTCTGTTCAAGCAGTTTACTGTATACTGAAAGGTTTTCTGCAGACATTGAGCCAAGCCCGTGAGCCTGCTCGGCAGCCTTTCCAGCAAGATATCCTGAGTATGCAGCAAAATCAACGCCCCTGTAAGTGTAACCCAAATTGAGCAGAAAGCCTGCTGCATCTCCAGCTATTAAAAGTCCATCATAGTAAAACCTTGGAGGCATCAAGCTCCATACATCTTCAGGGATAAGGTGAGCGGAATATTCCATTATTCTGGAATCTTTAAAGTACTTTATCAGCTTTGGATGAGCCTTGAATCTTTCCACGTACCTGTAAACATCCTCATTGGCTCCATCAATGGCGCTATCAAGAAGCATTACCAGCCCAATGCTTACCGAATCCTTGTTTGTATATATGAACCCACCCCCTGGCAAGCCTGCTGTTACATCACCAAGCAGTGCCCATGCCATCCCCTCACCCTCCCCAAGCCCAAATTCATTTGCAATGACATCCGGCCCAACCTTTACAACCTCCTTAACGCCTAGGGCAACATGTGAAGGTTTTAGAGGAGGCACTATGCCTGTACTTTCAAGAACCAGCCGGTTTACTCCCTCTGCATCTATTACAACATCTGCCTTTACAGATTCATTTCCGGCTTTTACGCCGGTAACCCTGTTCCCATCCATCAGAAGCCCCGTGACTGTTATATCATTTACTATTGCGGCCCCCGCATTTTCAGCTTTAAGTGCCATCCATCCAGTCAGCTGAGATAAATATGTTGTAAAGCTCTTGCGGTCATTCCCTTCATAATCCAGTGAAACCAGCTCATTTCCATGCATAAAAGAAACCTTTTCCCTTGTGACCCATCTGTGTATAGGTGCTGACTTCTCAAAATCAGGATATATTTCCTTTAAAGGCGCAGCATAAACCCTCCCTCCAAAAACGTTCTTTGAACCCGAAGATCTGCCCCTTTCCAGCACAAGTACCTTAAATCCCTTTGAAGCAAGGTAATATGCTGATGAAGATCCGGCTGGACCAGAGCCTATCACTATTGCATCAAACTTAGACGGTATTTCAGCCAAATAGGGTCATCCTTCCAAATTTAGATAAAAGCTCAATTTTATTTTGAAATGAGTAAAGAAAATAGCTGGGAATGCTGATCATCGGTTTAATATTCATTTTTTCTCCCATTATAATAATGATTGCCATCTTAAAAACTTATCAATGTTTACTGTTCGTTTTTGACCTAGCCATCGCGAACAACCATCAAGATACTTTATCTTCAATTAAAATATGCGGCTCATAATAAATAAAAGGGATCATCACAGTTCAGATACCCCAGAGCCATTCACTGCCGCATGGATATATTTGCTGAACATGGTTAAAAGCATTTAACTGCCCTGTCACCTAGAATAGTAATATTCACCCGTTGATTTCTGTTCCCTGTCCAGCCTGCTTCCTGGTTTGTTGACCCTGGGCCTGCTGGTTATTTCGTCCCTTCTGTAGGTTATGTCCATACTCTTCAGGAACATGTTCATTGCATCCCTCTTGGGCAGCGGACCGACGGCAGAACCGTGCACGTTGGGGACACCGGAAAATACAATTATTGAATCTGAAATGAGGTCAATTATCATTAGATCGTGATCAATCACAATGCCAGCTCTGCCCTTTCTTTTAATATAGTTTGATAGTATCTTTGAAAGAGCTATTCTGTCTTCGACATCGGTAAAGGCTGAGGGTTCATCAAGCGCATAGAGCATTGCATCCTGAAGCAGGGTAACTGTTATGGCAACTTTCTGCAGCTCACCGCCGCTCAGCTCTGAGAGGTTCTTATTCAATAGTTTGTCAACCCTCAACGGTGCAACCAGGAGGTTCATGTTTTCATAGCTGTTCCAGTCCAGGCCGGCCAGTGCCTCCTCCACCTTTTTGTCATCTTTGACTTCAAGATACTGTGGTTTGTAAGCTATTTTAACCCCAAGCTGCACGACTCCAGAATCATCGCGCTCCATGCCAGCTATTATTTTCAGGAATGTGGTTTTGCCTATGCCATTGGGGCCTAGGACACCTATTATTTCCCCTTCCTTTACGTCCTTGCCATCAACCTCGAGGATGAAGCCGGGATACGTTCTTGTAAATCTGGGAATTGAAAACAAAAGTTGCCCTGCTGTTTCACCTTTAGCCTGTGGTTCCCTGAACTTTATAAGATAGTTCCTTATCCTTACGTTCTCCCCCTTTATTTCACCGGCTATCAATGAATTTATGCCTTCGCTGTTGGTCATGGGATTCGACACTATTCCGTATACAGCTGGCTCGCCGTAAAGTATGTGAACATAATCGCTAGCATAATCAAGAAATGTCAGGTCATGTTCCACCAGTAGCACACCCTCACCATTTTCAGCAAGAGACCTCACCACCCTAGCAACACGATGCCTGTTGTACACATCAAGATATGAGCTTGGTTCATCCAAAAAATAGAAATCAGCCTTTTTTGACAATGAAACAGCTATTGCAATTGTCTGTAGCTCACCACCGCTGAGTTCCGTAAGGTTCCTATCCATCAGACCCTTAACCCCAAGCTCTTCAATTATATTATCGTTTTCATCTGCAGAAAGGCCTTGCATCAATCCCCTCACTGTCCCCGTGTAGACCTTTGGAATATCATAAACTGCCTGAGGCTTGACTGATACCTTCAACTCTCCAGCAATAAGTGACTTGAAGTAAGTGGCATAAGTTGTGCCCCTGTAGTGGTTTATCACATTTTCCCAAGATATATTGACTTCGTTTCCAAGATTTGGCATCATAGTTCCTGAAAGTATCCTTAGAGCTGTGCTCTTTCCAATGCCGTTCATCCCAACAAGGCCAACAACATAACCCTTCTTTAGCACCGGAAGCCTGTAAAGCCTAAACGCATTAACACCGTACTGGTGTACCCTGTCCTTCCCCAGTTCAGATGGCAAGTTAACTATCCTTATTGCTGTGTAAGGGCACTTTTTTTCACATATTCCGCACCCTATGCAAAGAGTTTCATTAATTGTAGGATAGCCATCCTCCCCAAATTCTACCACCTTTTCTCCTGATATCTGAGGTGGACAGAACCTCTGGCATTCATGACTGCACTTGTCAAACCTGCAAATCTCCCTGTCAATTATGGCCACCTTTAAACCTTTCATAAATAAAACCTCATATTATAAATTGGGGTCGGATCGTCGCGAGGTCCTCATTGCCTTCTGGCTCGGTCTGGAGCGGATACACACCTCATCCCTCTTTGAATTTTGATTTCAATGTTATTAACCTTTCTATGAACTTTTATCTATATCCTTTCAATGAGGTCCTTTATCCAGGATGACAAGTCACCCTGAATCTGTATGCTGCTCATATCAATAGTCATCGGCGTTATTGATATTTCTTTATCATCATAGAGAGCATGTGCGTCAGTACCTTCAGGGTAATCGGCTGTCCTGTTTCCCCAGAGCCACAAATATTCCCTGCCCCTCGGATCAAGTCTCCTGTCAATATAGTGCTTGTACTTTGAAAATGATGCCCGTGTAATCTTGGCCCCAGTTGATTGTGTGACAATCACGGGAAAGTTTACATTCAGAAGGTGCACGCCTCCAGGTAATCCCCTGTCGATAACGAATCTTACTATTTTACCGGCTACATTTGCTGGTTCCTGAAATTCTGCGCTTTCAGTCCAGGGGAAAAGTATGTTTTCATCGCTGGTCATCTTTGAAAAGGCTATGGCTGGATATCCGAGCAACGCTCCCTGAACAGCCCCAGCAACTGTGCCACTGGTATATATGTCCTGTAATCCCGAATTATCACCAAGATTAATTCCTGTAGCAACAACCGAGGGTTTTTTGTCAAGCATTATGTTGGCAAGCAGCACAGCATCTGCAGGGCTCCCGGAAACTATGTGTCCCTTTACGCCTTCCACTTCTATTTCTCTTACCCTTAAAGGTTTGTGGAATGTAAGGCTCATGCTGCTGCCACTCCTTGGGCCTTCTGGTATAAAGAAGGTTGTATCATCTATTTTTGAAAGCTCCCTTATCAGGCTCTTCAAGCCTGGGCTTGCTGGTCCATCATCGTTACTAATCAGTATCAATTCTACACTTAGTAGTTAACTATCCTGCTTTTATCCTTTACACTTGAAACCATTGTATCTACTTCATCAGGTGTTGCACTGTAAGTGTACAGATACTTACCCACCCTTAGCTTCAGTTTAGCTGAATCCTTTCTCTTAACCACAATTACCTTTTCTGCCCTGTCCAACATGCTTAAAATTGTCTGCGCATCATAAATTTGCTTTGGCATGATTCCACCTTTTATCTTCACCAATTTATACTTTTCCCATTTCGATAGCCCAAAGCTCACTGATTAGCTTCTAGAAAGGCGTAGCCGTTGGTGGTTGATTCACGAAGATAAGCACTACCATTCCCAGCAACGCCCTGAACCTCGTTTGATGTCGTTACACTTGATCTAAGCGGTATTCCCGAAACACCGTATCCGCCGTTAATGGATGAAACGGCAAATGCAACTGAAATGTTAGGTGGAACAAGCACATTGATATTACCGTTAACGTCATTAAATATATAATTACCATACAAAGGACCGTTTAAACTTGCATAAATTCTGCCGTTCACTGTTGACGCATAAACATTTTTGGCTTCTAAAGTGTAAAGGTTAATATTACCATTTGTAGTGACACGGTTAATTTGAGCGACATGCGAAATATTGGCTTCAATGTTACCGTTAGTTGTTGTAACACTTGTGATTCCTGCAGTGGGCATATTTATCGATACGCTACCATCAACAGAACTGATACTCACATCTGGCGCCATTTTATCAGGCAAAAGCACCTTGATGTTTAGCGCATAATAGCCAAAAAAATACGTGAAAATTGATCTGGCGTAAATATCAAGCGTTCCATTGCTGGCTTTAATGCTGGGCACCTGTGGATTAATTAAAAGGTAGGTTGAAACATAGGAAACCTGAATTTGAGAACCGTTCCATGTACCGATATATATGTAACCACTGGGATCGTTGATGTTTAATGCATAAACGTTTGAAGCGTTTATTTTTTCATTTCCAGCTTGACTGGAGTACAGCGAGCTGTAATACAAAGATGGAAGTGAAAATGCCGCTAACACTGACACAACTATTACCAACAGCACAATGACAGCGGCAGTAACAGGTTTCATATCTGTTACTCCTCCAGTGATTTTTTGAGTTCCTGTATTTCCTTTATAAGCTCTTTGATCTCGACGGATAATTCATCATCCTGCTTTTTGTTCTTTTGGTTGTAATCCCTAACAGTTTTGCTCCATGAGCCGACCGCGACCACCAGCACAACGAACGCAAATACCACGCCTGTAATTCCGGTATAAATCACCATGGCTATAACTGATGCTGCCACAGCGATCCAGGTTATTAAGGAAATGATGATTAAGTTTTTATCAATATTGCTTTCACTCATGATCGTTCACCTCCTTGACAATTATATCCGGATCTATCGCTATTTTGAAGTCAAGCAGCTCATACATTCTTAAAGCCTTTGCTTGTCCTGGTACGAGCTCTACCCAGCTTCTTACTATTCCTGCCTGCTCAAGCTTTTTCATATGTATCTTAATCAATGCTCTGCTCACCCCTAAATTTGAAGCCAGCAATGCCATATGCATCGCGCCATTCGTCCTTAAAATAGAAATGATTTTCAACCGCAGGGGAT
>JBMFVR010000031.1:0-12283 GCA_049965895.1 Nitrososphaeria archaeon
CCCATACTGTTCGAGTCTACAGTTTGTTTCAACTCACATTAAATTGATACTTTAGTAGATACATACACAGGAATGACCGTAGTGTACATGGAGATTTTACTCTTGGCATCTATTTAATTATCGTTCAGCACGGTGAAAAATCTTGAATATGAAAATGGATTATTTCAGGGAAACTTTAATGCTAGAAATGGCCCCAAACGTTTGAATTATATATCCCATAACAATCCAAACGACAAACATACGAAATTTATATTTCCTTGATATTTAATTTATTCAGTAAACTGCTATACCACTCTGGAAGCTTAACATCGCATAAGGCTCTATCAGGTGTGTAGGGTTTTATGTCAATTACAGGCGTTTCATCAAAAGCGTCAAGACCCTGTACTGTTATGGACGTCTGACCCACATCTATTAGTTCCACAATTGAAAGTGCTATAGGGTTGGGTCTATTTGGTGAATCAAGTGCAAAAACACCCACCTCGGGAAGCATTTCAAGTGGCAAACCATATCTTGTGAGCCTTCGCGGTTTTACAAGTAAAACCCCTTTTTCGAAATCTCTTAATTTATCAAAATAGCATAAAATTATTGCGTGTGAAAAACCTTTGAGGCCCTTTAATCCATCCTTATATTTTTCATAAATAATTATATCTGAAATAACTTTTGAGTGATCTCCTTTTATATCTTCCGCATTATGCTTAACTTTAACAAACCCTATCGGTTCTAATGTGATGTTCTGCATTAGCCTTCAGTTACCTTTAAAAATATAAATGTATTTCTATATATCAGATATAAATGAACCAATGGCAGTCGTTGTTTAAGACGGATTTACCTTTGATAGTGGAGGTGCCTAAGAACGATATTGAAGTCGTTAACGCCGCCATAGAAGGTGGAGCTGACGCAGTTATGCTTTCTGTTCTGTCACAAAAATCTCAATATATGACTGGAAATGTTGATGAAGAAATAGAAAACATAAATCAAATTGCATCATCAGTAAACGTCAAAAAAGGTGTTCTACTGGGCGATTTAAGACTAATCGAAAAACAGGAATGGGAGCAATTAAAGACCTGCAAGCTTGATTTTTTGGCGGGATATCCAAGCACGGTACCTCCATTTGTATTGAGGGATGAGACCTTTCCTCTGATTCTTTATACACCTACAGAAATGCCGTTAGAATTTTACAGGGTTCTGGGAGAGCTGCCGGGAGTTGAAGCACTGGTATTTTTGCCTCGCTCGCAGTCTGGTACTGACATTAAATACAATATATTGGATATAGTGGGTTTTATGCTGGTTTACAGCGCGGTTTCTAAACCAATTTTGTTCAAAGTAGCAAACAGCCTTGAACCAGAAGATTTGCAGGAACTCGCAGGCAGGGGCGCTTCAGGATTTGTCCTTGATCCATCATTGACCGGCTCTCTAGACTCTGAATACTATAAGCTTTTTACACAAAAATACAAAGAGCTACTTTTACAAAAGAAAAAGTATAGATTTTGGGGATAGGCTATTTTAAACAAGTGCCCTGCTGCACTTGTTTGATTATTTCTCTTGATATGTCTAAATAGTAATTGTATATTATTTTCCAATTAATTCTGGCGAATTGTTCCTGAATCACTCTAATAATACCAAATAAACAATTTTTTAAAAATTATTTTGCCGCTTAATGTTAGAAGGAAGCAACAGTAAATCACCCATAGGATTCACTTTAAGATCTGTCAAATAATAATTATACAATAAATAGAATTACATATATATTATACATTGAAGAATCAACATCTAATGGGCAAATTAACCATAAGAAAGCTGCAAAAGGTTGGTAAATCATCCTATTCCTTGATACTTCCAAAATACTGGATTAACCGCCTTAACATTGGACCTCAGGATCCAATTGCTGTAGAAGACTACATTGATGAGCTTAGAATTAGACCTGCGTCATCTAAAACATCAGCAGGAACAACAGATCTTACGATAGAGTTAAAGTCAGAGGAAGATTTTGAAAAAGTATCAAGAAAAGTGATATCAGCGTATCTGGCCGGTTGTAATGTGATTACCTTGAAGGCCGACTCCGAAAGGCTTCCATTGTCATTAAAAGATAACCTTAAAAACCTTGTTTCCGAATTTACTATAGGTCTTGAAGTAATAGAAGAAGGAAAACGCACAATTAAGTTTCAGGAAATAGTATCAAACCCAACACTGAACTTTGATGGGATAGTTAGACGCATGTACAATATATCATTGGATATGCTGAACTTGGGAATCAAATCGTTCATTGAAAACTCCTATGAAGATGCCCAATCTGTAATAAAGGCGGATGTGGATGTAGACAAATTCTACCTATATGGCATAAGAGCAATAAATAATGCCGCGGAAAATAGTTCATTTTTAAGAGAAATAGGATTTGCTAAGCCAGGTGAACTGTTGATCGCCAAAAGCATTTTAAAGAGTATCGAAAGAATAGCAGACCACGCCGTGTCCATATCCAAGCTTGTCTTTATGAACCTCCAAATTAATGAGGAAGACTTGAAATTCATAGAGGATCAAAGCCAACAGGCATTAAAAATTTATAGCGCTGCCTATGAGTCTATAATGATGGTTAATGAAGATATTGCCAACAGCGTAATATCAGAAACTAATAGATTTGTAGGTAAGCTTTCAAATCACCACATTCAAGGTCATGCAATAACTGTTTTGGAACACCTTATAAGAATAGCAGAATATTCTGCTGACATAGGGGAAAATATAATAGATTTGATTGTAAGCAGGTCCATTTAACGGTACATTTAATTATTTTTCAAGTTTTGACCATAAAAGTAGAAATGCACTGTAATGCGATTTTTTGATTCAATTAAACTAGCAAAACGCCCTACACCGTTCTTGAAGAGCCAGATCAATATAGGTCATTAAATAGAATACCAATAATTTTGAAAACAAAGTTTTAATTCAGTATAATTTAAAGGTCAGTGTATTTTTTTGGTAAAATTTTTATTATGGAAGCAAAGAGTAAATTTGTGGAGGATAAAGGATCAAAAATTATGTTTGAACGATTTGATTTATTCTATCATCTAAAAGAATTATTATTTGTTTTTAATAAAAAAGAACGTAGTTATACCTATATGGTGATATAGATCTGATATTATATATTTCTACAACCAATGGCAAGGCTTTTTATTATTTTATAAGCCTTCTAAAGTCAACTAAACTAAAATACAGAATCGAAATACCGGGGCAATCTAATGACGATAATGGATTGTATCTAACAACAGAGAAAGAAAAGTTTTCTGGGCTGGATTCAATTACTTTTGAGGAGTTGTCAAAGGATGAAATTTTGGACAAAATTAGGATATTTGAGCGTATATATAAAAGGAAAAATATACAGGTAGGTATTGATCCAGGCTCAAGAATAGGAATAGCTCTTGCTATAGAAAATAGGCCGGTTTACATGTGCATAATGAATAATACGCAAGAAGTGATTGGTCTTGCATCAAAGCTATCTTTGGCGAAACTAGGTAATCTGGATTTTAAAATTGGGGACGGAAGGCCAGAAATTGCACAAAAAATAATTGATGGTTTAAGGCCTGTAGTTAAAACTCATGATATGATCCAAATAGTTAATGAAAAAAGAACTACGCCTAAGGGAAGGGCCAGAGTAAAAAAGGATATGGTTGCCGCATTTCATATAGCAATGAAAAGTGGAGTAATAATTTAACTCATTCAAATTAAATGAATAAACATTAAAAAGTTATAGCAAATACTAATTGTATGCTAGTTAAAATTTATCTTTCACTGGGCTCAAATATAATGCCAGATAAAAATATAGACAGGGCACTTGAATATCTTAAAAATATTGTTAAATTGGAAAGCATTTCCACTGTTTATAAAACTGAACCGCTGGGCAATTACAGTAATTACTTCTACAATTGTGTTATAGGAGGCGAAACTGAAATTGATCCCTTTGATCTGAAAAAAAGAACTATGATGATAGAAACTGAAATGGGGCGTAAAATTAAAAGGAATAAACCTGATGATAGGAAAATAGATATAGATATCCTCATCTATGATGATAGTATTATTGAGGAACTGGGCATTCCCCATCATGATATATTTGAGAAGCCTTTTATTGCTGTTGGTCTCTGTGAAGTCGCACCAGGCTTGAACATTATAAATACTGAAACAGCATGCGATATAAGTTCAAAAATGGTCAAAGCAGGTATGACTCCTCTTTTTGATTATACTAACAAGTTAAGGATCAAATACATTTATGGTTCAGGAAAGCAGTTGAAGTATTTCAGTAAGTAGCTACATGATTAAATCCATTGTATATATACACAAGTAGCAATAAACTTGTTTTTTAGATAGTAAATCATTGCACTATTTACTGAAAAGTTATCGCTTTTAATCTATGGATCACAGTTACGCTTTTAAGTTTCCCTTCTCATAAATTATGCAATGCTATCCCTGAGCAAAAATGAGAGAATTGCAGAGGAAGTTGAGCAGAAAGAAGATAGGGTCAAAGAACAAGAAGAAGGCAAGCTCCTGCTCGCAAAAAGGTGGCAGGATTACGACAATATAAAAGGCGACTGGCAGTGGAATCTGGCAAAAATTCTTGTAAGCAGGTATGATTTGATTGCCTACGAAAACCTTTCTGTCAGCAACATGATGAAAAATCATAACCTTGCTAAAGCAATATAGGATGCATCCTGGTTCAAGTTCTGGGAAAAAGTTGAATGGAGGGCAAAGCAGAATTGCACTCTTACAATTGACCCAGAATATTCAACGCAGGAATGTCCAATATGCCATGCAAAGGCAGCGCTATCAGAAAGAACCTTTGTCTGTCATTCATGTGGCCAGAGAGACTACAAGGCAGGGATAATCATACTGCAGCGCGCCTCGTAGGGATGGTCCGAAGTCACGCCTGTGGAGACACCAACGGCGGGGCACCAGACGGGTGCTAGCTGTGTGTCATTGAATCAGGAGTTCTCATACTGCGGACGAACCCGAACTAGGGGATAGCGGCATGGGAAGCTCACGCGCTTTAGTGCGAGAGGATGTCACCATATATTCAACCAGATTGGCCTGCTCTTAGCATGTTCAGCCGTTCTATGACAGAATTTTTCAGCATTTTTATGCTATCCCAGTGCCTACCGTACCAATAGAGCTTTTTGCATTTGGTGCAAACGTAAATGTTAAGGTTGTTTTTAATCACCTTTTCTGGCACACTTCTCATTTCATTTTTATTAGCCGGTCTTAAAATTCCGTTACAAATGGTGCATCTCAATGGCACATCAGATGGGTTTTCGTTAATTAGAAAAAATATTTTTGCAAGAGTCGCTGATTCATCATTAACAGTGGAATCAATCAATATAGCTTTGCGATGGGCCTTTTTAGATTTTAAATATAATTCTCTATCACCGGTTATCAATATTCTATTTTTATATCTGTTCAAAAGTTCTTCATCGGTACCATTTTTAAAATAAACAACATCCTGACCAAAAAGTCTGAGTTTTTTGGCTATATTACCTAGCATCGAGTCAGCTATGAGTTTCCCCAAGCTCTTCCCTGCACTCTTCACACAGAAACTTCCCATCAACTTCCATAAGAAAATCTGACCATTGGCCACAGATATCACAATAACCAGAAATATACTTTTTTGATGAGCCTTTTCCGCTATTTGCTACATTCATCTTTTCGGAGGCTACATCCATTAACTCTGGAAACAAATAAATTATATCTGTCATGGAGATGACACCTACCAGTTCATCCTTGTAAACTACTCCCAATCTTTTAATTCCATACTTATTCATGAGTTTGGCTGCATCCATTATGTAACTTTCAGCCTTTATTGTGATTAACGGTGAAGTCATTATATCTCTGGCCTTAACGGCACTTGGTACAAGATCCTTGCTGACCACCTTTTTTATTATATCACCGTCAGTGACAACTCCGAGTGGCCTTTCATCCTGCATTATTATTACGCTCCCAACTTTACTATCAACCATTTTTTTTGATATATCCATTATATTATCATCAGGATGAGCGCTAATAACAGGACTGGTCATGGCCTCACGCACCTTAATGCTCAGGGATATGGAATGCTCAAACGACATCGTACACGCTCTATATGTACGATGTGCTTTTATCCTTTGCTAAGCATAATAAAACCCGTTCAGCAAGAACAGTGCATCATCTTCTACCGTTACGTTTTTAGATCGTGTCTCCAATTGTACAGTAGTTGAATAAAATAGAACTTAAGATTTCAGATTATTATAGGTATATTCTTAGCTTGATTCTTGGAAGACCTTCAAATTTTTCAAAAATAGATAATTGTCTGTTTGCTTCAGGCATACCTGCAGGACGCAGGGCATTAATCTGGTTAAAAAGAGCCGGTATAAACGCGGTTGTAAGTCTGACTGAAAGGCCGATCAGTGGCTCTGAGGAATTCAACCCTTATTACTATAACATTCCAATGATAAATGGGGAGCCGGTTAGCCCCCAGGTTCTAGAATTAGCTACTGTTAAAATAGGCAATTTAATTAAAAGTGGGCAATGTGTGCTTGTTCACTGTTCTGCGGGTTTAGGCAGGACTGGAATGGTATTAGCTTCATATTTTATTTACATAAATCATATGGATCCTGATAAAGCGGTAGAAAAAGTCAGGGCTATTAGGCCCGGATCTCTGGAAGATTCTAAACAGGTTGAATCTGTTTTTAAATTTGCAGAATGGATGAAATCAAAAGGTGGTTGAACCGTACATGAAAACAAAAATCTCTATAATGATGGTCGAGCCGCATTATGGTCTAAATATCGGATATGTAGCTAGAACAATGAAAAATTTTGGTGTAAATGACCTCATATTGACTGGTATTAAAAAAGTTCCACAGAGAGCATACAAGTTTGCTTCTCATGCTACAGACATATTGGAAAATGCAAAATTCCTTAAATTTGATGATGCTTTAAATTTGTTCGATTATAGAATTGCCACCTCTGCCAGAGCAGATAAGAACTGGAGGACAGTAATCAGGCGTTCTCATGATCCTGAAACATCTTTTATTTTAGCATTAAAACACAAAAACGTTTTGCTGATTCTTGGGCGCGATACCACTGGACTGACCAATGATGAGATTGCCAAGTGTGATGACCTTATCAAGATACCTACCAGTAGAGAATATCCTGCGATGAATATTTCTCATAGTCTTGCAGTTTTACTGTACTTATGGAAAAAAATGAATAATAAATCAATTTCAAAAAAACAGAAAATACCGCGGGAGGAAATTGATGCACTGATTAATTATGTACAAATGATAGCAAATGAGATAAATATGGAAAAACCACGAACATACAGGGCCATAAAGCTGATCCGGGAAATATCGTTAAATTGCCTAGAAAATGAAAAGGAAATTATGACATTGCTTGGATTATTGAGCAGCATTAATTTAAGGCTAAAGTCCTCTAATACCATGGATGTATAATTTATCTGGATCAGATAATGATTATTCCGATATTATAACCATCTGGATTAATTCATTTTTTCATGCAATTGATCTTGTACTAGATAGAGTGTTAAATAAAGGCGCTGACATCTATAAATAGAAGATCTTTAATTGTCCGTGCATTTTAGCGCTAAAATTTACTGATTGCTTCCCTCAAGCCCCTAACTTTTAAAAACCGATATATCATCTGCTATAACCTCAAAACTTCCGTTGCAAGCTAATATCAACTAATATTATTTTTTTTTAAAATTTAGATGTCTATATCAGCTTTAGAGATTTATGCAAGCAGAGAATTGTCAACCTCAATATAAAGTATGTTGTTGCCCCTGATTATTACATCGCCATAGGAGGCCATTACCTTTCCAGATTCATCATATTCTTCTGCATTCTGGAGATATGTATTCATATACATATCTATTTTTATTAGTAGACCTTTATAGGTTATCATATTTTTTAGCTTTACCTTTACTGCCTTTTCCAAATACCGTTGTAACTCATACATGGGCTTTTTTCCCATGTTTATCTGCTGAACGGGTGTATTCTGAGTCAAGTTGCATTGCTTACTGCAAGCTTCAAATAAAAACATTTCGATTTAGAACCCAGCGTTTTATCGGCATTTTTAGTTAACATTTTTATAAAAGTGCGTTCTAGCTATGTGCAATGAGCTCAAAAAAGAAAAAGACAGTAATGCCCATGTCAAGTGCTGGCCTTATGTCATTTTATAATGCAGATGAGCCTGGAATAAAATTAAGACCAGAAGCAATTATGGGACTTACAATAGGATTTATTGTAATCTCCGTGATACTTTTAGTTTTAAAACCATTCTAGGCTTCTTAAATTGCAGAAAGTAAACCAGAACGTGGGTCGTGCAATTAGAACTGCATTTAGTCTACCGCAAAACCCATACATATTACCTGCATTGCACTTTTTGTTTTTAATAATCTTCCAACTTTTACTATTGACTTATATTCCGGGTTCACTTTACTTTATTCCAATCTCCTTTACCTTTGCACTGGTTTACATCTTTGGAGCCAGAGCCCTTGCCAGCAGATCAATTTCTTACGCAACTTTAAGAAGAGTTACAGCCACCCATACATTCTTTTTAATTTTGGTAATGATTGATCTGTTGATATTTAAAATATTAAATTTAAACTACGCATCCTTTATCAGTTCACTAGCTATCGTCTTCAGCTTTTCACTCCTTGTAATGAGGGGTGAATTCTTTCGAACTGTTTCTATCTCATTTCCTATATTGCTGATTTACTTTATGATACTGCTGATTCCTTCATGGCACACACTGATATACAGTATAAACCCGTTCATAATTATTTTTTGGATTGCGGTTACAATTATCTCACTATGGTTCTACGGTACCATGAACGCAATAACGAGAAAACTCATAGGGGCTGATGTGGTGGAAATAACTCAAGCCGCCCTAGATGCTTGGATGACCGGATATTCCAAGGGGTTCGAAGATATTTTAGAAAGAAATTCTGTGGAAGTCTATGCAAAAACCTATGCATTTGATTTTTATTTTAAAGATAAAACAAAAGCCTGCCTAGTTGTGCCCCCTATTCATCCGGGCCCATTTAAATGGGTAGGCAGTAGTTCACTTACAGAAAAAATAAACAGTTTGATGATAAAGAAGGGATACTCTGATTGTATAGTGCTGCATTCGCTATCGAATCATGATATGAATCTGCCCTCCGTTAACGAACTTAATAGGTACATCAATCATATTAGCGACGATCCAGATTCTAAAATTCAACTCACAAATTTAAGTGTATTTAAAAAAGAAGGACAGCAGTTCAGATGTTTTGGATTTGATTCAGATCAATCGATTTTTGGGGTTACTGTGCCCAAGCAGCCCATGGATGATTTTCCATTCGGATTTACGCAAAGAGTTCTTTCTCAATCGGAAAAGATGGGCAAAGAGCTGGTTTTGGTTGATGCCCATGATAGGCTTGCAACAAAATTTGGCGAAATAAATTATGAGGAAGTATTCGAAGATTGCTGCGGTTTTAAATTTAACGGCTCAAATAGTCTATACGTACAGTTTGAACGAATTGAACAGGAAATTCCAGAAATTGCCGGTGCAGGCATTCACAAGCTAACCATATCAGATTTACATGAAACTATAAAATTTTTATGCGCTGATTCCAACAATTCACTTCCTGAGGCAACTGACGCTCTTGAAAAAGGGCTCGGAATGTTGTTAATTACAAGTGATACACATCAAACTTCAACCTTTATGAATTCCAAGGGGTACTGGGCTTTTGGAGACCTGACCGATCCGGACCATTTGGTAAAAATTTTAGAGCATAAAGCCACAGACCACCTAATAGAGGCGGAGATATACCTCAATATATGGTACGATAAAATAAAGGTAATGGGGGGCGAGGGTGTAACTAAATTAAAAAATTCAATGAAATTGGCCATGGGTAGATTCAAAATATATATTATTGCACTCATTTTATTGTATATTTTCAGTTTGTTTATTAGATGATATAACTTGACATCACGAAATCAATTCACTGTTTAATGTTTCTACACCATCCTCATATAGCTGTGAGCTTCCCATACTGTTCGAGTCTACAGTTTGTTTCAACTCACATTAAATTGATACTTTAGTAGATACATACACAGGAATGACAATAGTGTACATTGAGATTTTATTCAAACTCATATTTTATCAACATTAAATTATTCGAATATTAAAACAATCATTCTTACATCCCAATTTTCCCTTTTGAATAAGATAATGATCCAGTTTATAAAACTCTACTATTTAATTATTTATCTCTTATCGTTCGTTATAAATAATATTTGCTGTAACGTTTATAAGGTTTGAGATTATCTATTAATTTTAATGGTAAAACTAGAATATGAAGATACTTTTGTTAAAGTCGCCGGAATACTAGGCGACGAGGATTATATACGAGTAGCACGTGCTCTTTTAAATAACCCTGACGCCACAGACGAAGAAATAGCAAGCGCAACTGGTTTGAAGATAAACAAAGTAAGAAAGGTGCTATACGACCTGTTTGAAAGGGGTTTGATAGTGGGGATAAAGGACAAGGATCCAAAAAAGGGCTGGTTCATGTACAGATGGAAAATTCAGCATGATCAAGTTGAAGTTTTTCTTAATAAGCAAAGATCAGTCATTTTAAGAAAACTAGGGGAAAGACTGGATTATGAAAAATCACATACATTTTACTGGTGTGGTACTCCAACATGTAAAAAGTACACCTTTGAAGAAGCCATAGAACATTTCTTTGTTTGCCCTGAGTGCGGTAACCCCCTTAAGGAAGACAGCAACAAGGACCTTATAGAAGCATTAGAATGGAAAATAAAGCAGATAGAGCAAGAAAATTTAAAAAATAATGAACGAAAAAACTCTTTCCAAGAATTAACCAGTTGACCCGAGAACGGTGGTACCCTTTTTGTTTTCTAACATCTCATTGATATCATACAGGTGTCCTATTGTAGCTGATTCTCCACCTGCTTCAACAAATCTTATGGCTGCCAGAACCTTTGGGCCCATGCTTCCTGCTTTAAAGTGTCCTGCATCATAATATTTCCTCATTTCCTCAACAGAAACCTTTTCTAATTTTTTCTGTTGCGGTGTGCCATAGTTCAGATATGCACCGTCTACATCCGTAGCTATTATATATTTGTTTGCGCCCAATAATGTAGCCAATCTCTGACCGGCCAGATCTTTATCAATAACTGCTTCAACACCGCTTGCTACTCCGTCTTTTTCTATAACTGGTATTCCGCCTCCTCCACTGGCCACAACTATGAACCCTGCATCAACGAGCGTTTTTATGGCATATCTTTCAGCTATAAGCTTTGGATCTGGTGATGGAACTACTCTCCTATACCCCCTTCCTGAATCCTCCTTGATTACCCAGTTCGGGAATGTCTGCTTGATTTTTTCTACATCTTCTTTAGTGTAAAATGCACCTACTGGTTTTGTTGGATTTGTAAATGCTGGATCATTTTCATCAACTATTGTCCTAGTAACGATGGTTGCGACATATTTATCTATTTTTCTGTTTTTAAGTTCATTTCTAAGAGCCTGCTGAATCATATACCCTATAAAGCCCTGTGTTTCTGCTCCCGCTACATCCATAGGGAATGGTGGTAAATTATATACCTTCATTCCTGCATCATGCCTTAATAGTGTAGCCCCAACTTGCGGCCCATTACCATGGGTAATAACAACCCTGTACCCCCTTTCTATTACATCTGCTATCTTTTTCGTAGTCATTTTTGTATTTTCATATTGATCTTCAAAGCTTCCCTTCTGCCCCTTTTGAAGTAATGCATTGCCTCCCAATGCTATTACAATAAGATTCTTTTCTGACATATTCCTTCGTAAACCCCTTAACCCGGGTGTATATTAATTTTATCAATTCTGATATACTCACTACCATAGATGCTACGGTTCCATCGAGGATACTGCGCGCACTCTACTGAACATAAAACCATCTTAAAAGCGATGAATTACCAATATGCTTTCTTATTCTCAAAAATTACATGCTGAGCAAAAACGAGAGAATTGCAGAAAGCATAAAGAAATGGCCGTAAGGAGGTCAAGGTACTGAAGAACTACCTTGATGCGTCCACCTTGCTCACAAGGGTTTTAATCGAGGCAAATGGTTCACTAATGATGTTATTGCTCAGGTATCATTCAATACAGATTATAAGGGCAAAAAGGTACAGGATGTTTTTGGCAAGAATGGGTATGAACATCTGGCAAACACAAGGATGGATAAAGCTGGCTCATACCTTGTGAG
>JBMFVR010000032.1:0-11725 GCA_049965895.1 Nitrososphaeria archaeon
GTAGATGAGCAGACAAGAAGCTGCTTGCAATGGAGAGGACAAGGGTAATTATTGTAATAAAGTGGTTATTGAAGAGGAGGGGCATAAAGGTGAACAAGCATGATGACCTTGACTGCACCTCCCTGAAATTGACAGAAGGGACCTGTTGAACTCAATTATTATTTATGAGCTGGACAATTCCATCAGGAAGACAGTGGCAAATGATGAGAGGGCAAAATTGCTGGACACAATTCCAGGAATTGCGCCTTATTCTGCTCTTTACCTGTCAACTAGATGACGTTGGAAGGATTCCAAGCAGGCAGCTGCATATCTTGGACTGGTTCCATCCTTATACCAATCCGTTCCTATACAGGCCATATAACACAGGCGACTCAATATTGAGGGGCATCCTCATACAGTGCGCAGGCATAAAATCTGATAAAAGGATGAAGGAATTTTACCTAAGCACAAAAGGGGGAAAAGAAGGCAATAATTGTTGTGGCAAGGAAGCTTACGCATACTGGATTCTCAAGAAGAATGTAACCTACAAAGAGCTTATCCTTGGCCGAAATTAGGGGGACCATCCCCGGGAAATGAGCAGGGAAGCTGGGGGTGAATAAGGAAAGTGGGATTATCCTGAATGGTTGATTACTGGCTTCTTGAGGCGGTGATAAAGGTAAGCTCATCATGGTTAATTTCAGGAAAAACATTCTCTTAAACTATTATCAGTTCCTTTGGATAATTGGTCAGCAGATATGGCGGATTGTCAACAATCATTGAATCCTCAATCCTAACTCCAAATTTCCCCTCATAATATAGTCCTGGCTCTATTGTAATAAGTGAATTGCGTTCAAGTATGTCATTGCTTTTGGGAGATACAAATGGCATTTCGTGAACCTCTAGCCCAACCCCATGACCTAATGAGTGATTGAAAAGATCCTTTCTGCTTCCAAAGAATTCCCTCACAATGCTGTCTAGATCCCTCCCGTTCATTCCCGGTTTGAGCGTTCTGATACCCCGTGCCTGTGCCTCCTTTACAATATTATATACTTCTTTCATTATACTCTCAGCTCTTCTATAAAAAATTGTCCTTGTAAAATCAATTATGTAACCCTTATATCGCAAAGTTATATCCATTAGCACTGGGTCACCGGATCTGAGTTTCAGTTCAGAAGGTGGTGAATAGTGCGGGTATGATGTGTTTTTCCCAAAAGCAACTATTTCAGTACCGATGGTGTCTTCATATGGTATTACGTCTCCGCCCTGCTTTATTATCTCACCTACAAGCGTTGCATATAGATCCCTTTCAGATATACCCTCCTTTAATATTTTTATAGTGTTTTCATAAACATGATCCATCACCTTGCCTCCCTCTTTCATGATTGAAATTTCATCATCAAACTTTACTGATCTTGCCCTTTCAAAAATATCTGTGGATTTGGCCTTAATTTTATTAAAGATCGGTTCCAAGTGCGTATATAAATTATCATCGCATGCAACTTTCATATCATCAAAAAATTCCCTGAGCTGGTCAAATAGCTCCCCCGCCCTGTACGTTATTACATTAGTTTCAGAATCATGCCTTGCTCTATCAGATTCGAGCGTGGAAACGTAGAGCCTTTCGGCCGACCCATTGTTTACATATATGCCGTTACCCCAGAACCCTGTAAGGTAATATATGTTAAATGACCTTGTGGAGCAGATGCCTTCATACCCTTCCTTCGAAGCTAGCTCCAGCAGCCTTGCCAACCTCGCGTTATGATTTGGTACCAAACTAATCACACCCCAAGAGAAATCATCTTAACTTCAGAAAAAGTTATGGCCGTGTTCCTTATGCCTTCTCTTTCGCCAATACCACTTTCCTTTAATCCTCCAAATGGCAATGTATCCCATCTTAACCTTGTACTGTCATTTATTAACACCGCCCCGGCTTTTATAGATTTTGTTACTCTTAATGCCCTTGATATGTCCTTTGTGAATATTGCTGCCTGAAGACCGTATGGTGACGAATTTGCAACCGAAATTGCATCTTCTTCATTTTCAAAGCTAATCATGGGGGCTATTGGTGCAAAAGTTTCGTCCTGCATTACCTTGGATTT
This sequence comes from Nitrososphaeria archaeon, assembly GCA_049965895.1. Lineage (GTDB taxonomy): Archaea > Thermoproteota > Nitrososphaeria > Conexivisphaerales > UBA164 > KM4347-05. The sequence goes on from JBMFVR010000032.1 coordinate 2,079, forward strand.
AATATCCGGGTTTTTAATGACAACCGGCCCCATATAATATCCTTTACCAATATTTACCGCCCTCCTGTCAAGTAGCAGCTTTCCATTTACCTGCAATGCATCCTCAACCATCCGGATAGCGTTGCTGACCGCCATTGCGCTTATGAGCGGGCCCATTTCGGTTCTTCCATCAATGGCGTTACCTACCCATATTTTTCCTGCCAATTCAGCAAATTTATTCACAAATTTGTCATATACATTACTTTGTACAATGAATCTCTTTGCCGCGTTGCAGTTCTGCCCTGCATATTCAAATCTGGCCTTAACCCCAATCTGCACCGCCCTTTCTACATCTGCATCATTAAATACAATAAATGGATCAGAGCCACCCAGCTCCAGCATTAACTTTTTACCTAATGCGAGGGAGGCTAACCTCCTTCCAGTGACCGTTGAGCCCGTGAATGTGATTCCGCTGACACGTTTATCGGTAGCTAGAGCAGAACCCAGTATCTCACCATTGCCAACAATCACACTTACGACCCCCGGCGGAAAACCTGCTGCATAAATCAATTTTGCCATTTCGATTGCAGTTAGTGGTGTTTGTGATGAAGGCTTCACAACCACGGTGTTTCCTATAGCAAGATTGGGCGCAACCTTGTGTGCGAAACCGTTTGCGGGAAAATTAAATGGCAGTATAGCGCCTATAATGCCCACAGGTTCCCTTATTTCAAAAACAATCCTCCTATTATTGTCTGGTGGATATGCATATGCATCTACCCTGTACGATTTTCCTTCAATTGCTATTTTAACTTCCTCCGCGGAGTTGATAAACACAGATACAGCACGGGAGAGTTCAACCCTTGCTTCATTTATGGGCTTTCCCGATTCCCTAGCTAGGAGCATAGCAAGCCTCTCTTTGCTATTCTGAATCAGGTCAGCTGCCTTTTTTAGCAGCTCAAGCCTTCTTGCGAGAGATATTGAAGAATACTTTACATAAGCTTCACTTGCAACGCTTATGGATTCATCTACTATGTCTGCACTATTAGTATAACTTACACTTTCAACTGGTTCCAGCGTAGATGGGTCAATGATGTTTATCTGCGAATCAGATTCTTTTTCATAGCCCCCTATTATCATCCTTTTCATTACATAAAATATTAAACAACCATATATTTTAATGTGATAGCGGTTTCAGCTTGATGCCATTTAGTAGAGCATTGTGAACTGCAAGTGCAATAGCCCTACCTACCGGCGTTGCTGGCCCTGCAAAATCCTGCGGAGAACCGGTGGCATCAGAAATCAGAGCGATGGCGTCTGTCGTAGTTCCGTGCATGGCTCCTCCCGTTAGGTCATATAGCGATAACGCCTTGGCCTCTGATATAATGCCGATGGCGTCTACCATCGCGCCTTTGTTCAGAAACCTATCCACAAACACCGCAATGTTGACTGTGGATAGTCTTTTATTCAACAGAGAACGTATTTCACCGTTGACAATTAAATATGGATTTAAAAAACCTGCAGTTAATGAAACGGTGACATTAACGTTACTGCACATACAACTGTACATAACGTGTTTTTTGGCTGCATTAACAGCTGTCATAAATGGAATAACACTTTTTGAATTAAGATACTTTACAAGCTTGTCGTGTTCTTTTTTAAAGTCAAAATCATCCGAAACGTGATGGTGAATAATATGTGATATATTTGACATTATTCCGCCATTTAAAGTGGTCGAAATTGCCCTGTTCTTATAATTAACCTTCAAAATGACATCCATGTTGTTTTCGAATAATTTAATATTCAATGCCATTTAAAATCAAAGCAGTTTATTAAACCGTTTTGTTTGTGGATTTTCTATCGAACTCAAGCCCATCTTGAATTTAAATTTATCAAATATCATGTTTAATAAAATACCGATTTAATAACTGATATAGGAGCATCGCTCTTGACACCGCTATATGAGAAAGAAGTTGGGGAAGTGTTATAGCCAAATCTGTTAAGCAAGTTTATTACCTTAAATGCTGAAGGTACAGGTCTTTTAAGAACCTTTGCTAGGCTGCTTAGTTCATAATAGTAGGGAATGTCTATTTCTTGTAGTGCTATGTTCAGCAGTTTTGTGCATGATTTGCACCAAGCTGAATGCTCAAGTGCAGTTTTGATCAGGTCCTTTGAAAAGAGATCACCTGTATATACTGGACCTGATATGTTAACCTGCTGGCTGCAATATGGACAGACATCTGTTCTTTCTAGCGAAGCGTAACCACATTCAGAAGAGTATATGTAACCAAATTGTTTAGTAAGTTCAAGCGCAGCTGAAGATGAGGCTTTGACCTGAAAATATACACGCACATAGTGCTCAAATACATGTGCAAAAACCGGAATGGCAGCGAGATTTATTACCGATCCCTCTAAAATCACAAGGGAAGCAGCTATCCTAGCTTGCAATTCTCTCAGAAAATACACCCTGCGTGACATTATGTGGTACCTTTTTACCATCGCGTCGTTGTGTATTGTGCCAAGCACGGGTGTATCAGTGAAAGTGAACGCAATTAGTCCACCATCCTTTACACTTCTCAGCGAAGATTGTATGTATGGAGCGGCTGACCCAAAGGGATCAACATCTAGCGCGTCAACCCTTCCCATTACCTTTAATTTTTCCAGAAATTCAAATACGTCAAGGTTGTAAACCTCAAATCCATGCAAGCTATTAAAATCAATACCTAAAAGAATAGATTTTACTGCATTGCTGTCTATGTCATTCAAAATGAACTTTGAAAATCCAGTACCTTCAAGAGCCAGCCTCATACCCTTTATCCCTGTAGCACTGAATGGTTCCGCAAAGCTGAGCTCACTTTTTCCTAAATTTTCTGCATATGCTGTAAATAAAATTACAAATAGATTCCTTACAAATCTCCCACGGGGATTATAGAACACTGTGCCCCCTACAGGATAAATTTTAGTAGTTCCCTCTATTATTTCCTCCATACATAATCTAATAAAGGATGGTATTAAAAAACTGGCGCACCCCAATGCTAGATTTTAACGCTAAGGTTCAGTGGAGGTGCATTATTTCATCTGGCTTTCGCCATCAACAGTATAACATCATCATAGTCGCTTATTGCTAAATTTCGTTTTTATACTTTGCTGCTATTCCAGTACAGTGTAATGCTCATTCCTTTTGAGAAATCCCGAATATATTCCCCATTCGTTAAGCAGCACCTCTAGCTGGTGCATTCCTTCAATTGAATTGTAATCCATTATACCCTTCTTGATGAGCCTTTCGTTTAGATCTTCTATAGAAAATTCCCTTAACTCGCGTGCTGTTTTAAACGGTTCCATCCTGACAAGAGAAGACCTTATAATTTCCTTTCTCTTCTTTAAGGTTGAACTTAAAAAATCCAATCCCTTATCAGAAATGATAATGTCACCGGCGCCAATTGTCACAAAGCCCAGCTCGCTTGCAGTGTAAACTATGGGCATAAAATCATCTAGCTCAACTTCAAGCTTGTCACTGAGTTCATAAAGGTCAGTTTTTCCTTCAAATTCATTTTCCAGTATCATCAGAAGACCTAAAAGGTCAGCAACTCTTGTTGACGGATGCATAAGGTTCAAACTCAATGTTTTACAATAATCGATTGATTTGTTTATTTTAAAAACTTTGCTCATGCTTATTGTTGAACATGTTCAACAAAATCAGATAGGAGGATGTTTTTGCGAATATCTGTAATTCCTAGGGCTACCTATTCTTGTAAGAACGTTTTCCCTGACAAGGTCAGTAAGCGAATGGGATATGGCAGATTTATCATAGTGATAACCTCTTCTTTGCAACTCTTCATCCACCTCAAACAACCCCCTTTCAGAAGAAAACCATCCCTCCTTCCACATATCGGTTAGCAACTCCTTACAAGTCTTGTTTCTCCTTTCCTGTCCATGGATTTCCTCCTGCATTATCTGTGATGGTAATGATGCAAGGATCTTTGGTATAACTTCATTTATCTTATCCTCAGGGCACTCTACCTCAATTTCCCATTCTCCCTTCTTGAGCTTTATCTTTATTGAATTGTTGTTGTTCAAGTTGCGCAACATTTATATTACCAACCTACCATACCTATTGTTGATCAAGTTGAGCAAACAAATAAATGTTACTGATACTGCTATGAGATTGACCGATTATACTGATTTTCAAGATTCAATCATGGATGCTATTGGCATAAACAATGCTAGGGGCAGACCAGTTATCTTTACTGACGATAATAACGGTGAAATAAGGCCCATAGAGGGTTGGGGGAAAAGTAAGATGCCGATAGACATAAATAATGTTGAACCGGAAAGAGGAGAGGTTGTAAACATTATAGCAGTGGATTCGAGTTCAACAACTGTAGCAGAAACAGAGGATGGAGGTATATATGCTGTGAAGGGTGGATCATGTATTATAAGGGATGGACAAACTTATTTTCAGAAAATGGGACCATTTATTGCTTATCTGGGACTCAGCAATATAGATAGAATTTCGCATATAATTTCTACCAAGCTGAGCTATGCGGTGGCGGTGGATAAGCAGATGGCCCTTAGGTTCCTGAGAAACCTGACAGAGAACATGATCATAGACAACGGCATAAACGAAATAAAAAAAGTTCAGGTGCTAGTTGATGGATCTTTTAAGGAACCCCCATTTGACCTTGGCAGGTATTCGCTTATGAATATAATAAAGAGGCACAAAGAAGATGCTAGGTTCCTAGGAATAAGCAAGTCTTCTAGCATAAGGGCAATCAGGGCCCTGTATGGAGGGTTCACAGGTAACATGGTTCAGTATGCAGACATATCAACACTGATTTATTCACTGAGCAAGGGTGAGTTTGGCAGAAAATTACTAATAAAAATGGATGATGATGGCTTTGTCTTCAGGGCTGACCTCGATGATTATTCTGATCCTGCTTATGTACTATCATCGCTTAAAAAAAGCGATCATTTGATGCACGGATATCCAGAGAGCCTCAAGGTAGCACACTTACTTTCAATATTTACAAGCGCTGAAGTAGCTGGCGTAAAGGCAACGGTTGCAGGAATTGCTTCAGAAGTGCTGCTAGGTGAGAACATGAGGAAAGTTCTTCTTGGATCACTTAAGGTGATCTAAAATGAAGGTGCTTTCAAAGAAAGGGGATGAAATTCAGATACTTGCCCTTTCTGGAGATAGGATAGAGAAGGGGGATTACCTTATTATCGATGACGGAATTAGCCCTTCAAAGATTATTGTACAGGTGTTTGATGAAATGTATTTAGATTCAACAGGAATAGACGAAGAGATTCTAAGAGATGAGCTGTTTGCTGCAGATAAAATGAAGGTAATAGATCCTGACAGGCTTCAGACCATATCATATATGATAAGGGATGCGAGGATTCTCAGGTCAAAAATAAGGGGGACGGTAGTTAATGGAAGATTTAATCCAGAAATAGGGTGGTTACCCAGCAGAGCCCAGAGCACAATTCGAAGAGTTTCTCAAAAGGAATTGAATGGACTATTTGAGATATCTGTTTCCTATCCAATATTACTTGGAAAGAACGCCAATGGAGAGGATGTCGTCATTGATGCGACGGATATCGATGGCAGTTTGACCATAATTACAGGAAGGAAGGAATCAGGGAAATCACACCTTGCCAAACTTCTGCTAAGCGAGCTTGTAAAGCATGGTGCTTATGTTTTTGTCCTAGATCTTAATAACGAGTATTCCGGGCTTGCAAGCGATTCTTCTGGCAGTTCATCAGATATTTCTGACAAAATAAAAATATTGGAGCCAGGGTCTAACATGCTGTTTACACTTAAATATCTGGGGAAGAAAGTGCTTTCTGAAATACTCACCCATGCGCTTGATACACCATCAATAACTGTTAGAGAATACATGAAGATTTGGGACCAAATGAACGAAGAAGGCGACATTTCAATCAAAAACTTATTTAGCAAGGTAAATACGGTGAAGGTTAATGACATGGTCAAGGATGCGCTGATATCAAGATACTATTCGATACTTTCTACGCGGATTTTCACGAACTCTGATATAATGAGTATTGATTTCAAGGGACTAATAAGCAAGCACCCTAATGGAGGGGGATTTCTTTTCTCAATGGCCAAAATGAGCCCTATGGCAAGGAGGGTTCTGGTTCAAATACTTCTCTCAAAGTTGATGGACCTGCTGGAAAACGAAGAGATACCACCTGTATTCATTTTTGCTGAAGAAGCACACCTTTATTTTGAACACACGTACTGGGAAGATGCCATAACCAGAATGAGGCACTTTGGAATATTTCTTACCTTCATAACTAACCAACCAGATTCCCTGGATGTAACTGTTTATCGCCAAGCAGATAATGTTTTCCTATTCAATTTTATCAATGAGAAGGATCTAGAAATGATAGCCCAATCTTCTAGGATTGATGGCGACACCGTTAAGGAGCTTGTAAGGAGTCTGCCGTCTAGAAAATGCCTAACAATTGGAAAGGCGGTAAGGGACCTGCCAGTTGTAATAAAGGTAAGGGAGTTACCATATGATATGAGGGGTAGGACAAAAAAGTTCTTTTCAATAAAAGGTAATTATATAAAAAAGAATTAATTTCCTATTTATTCCTTTTTTGGTAATTCGATATATTCTTGTCCACCCATATATGGCCTGAGAACCCTAGGAATTTCAACCTTCCACCTATCAACCAGATGATTTTCCATTATTGCTATCAGAGCCCTTTCAGTTGCAACTAGGGTTGAATTTAGAGTGTGAACAAAGACACTCTGTTTTCCACTTTTATATCTTATTTTTGCCCTTTCAGCTTGCCAGTCAAGGCAGTTAGAACACGAGACAGCCTCCCTGTACTTTCCCTGCCCAGGCAGCCAGACCTCGAGGTCATATTTTTTGGCTGCACTGGCACCAAGTTCGCCAGCGCATACATTTACAACCCTGTATGGTAATTCCAGACTCTTGAAGAAATCTTCCGCATTCTTTATCAGCTCTTCATGGTGCTTCCAAGAATCTTCAGGCTTGCTATATATGAACTGTTCGACCTTGTCAAACTGGTGCACCCTGAATATTCCTTTTGTGTCTCTCCCATGAGCACCAGCCTCCTTCCTAAAACAGCTGGATATCCCGAGGTACTTTAGGGGAAGCTTTGATTCATTTAACAGATCATTATAATGGTACCCGAGTATGGCGTGTTCGGAAGTGGTTATCAGATACAGGTCCTCATTTTCAATCTTGTAAATTGCCTCTTCAAAAGCTGACAGGTCAACAGCGCTTTCCATTATTTCTCTTCTTAGCATGTAAGGTGGCTGAAGCACTGTAAAGCCCCTAGCCGTTCCAAAATCAAGCCCATACATTATCATGGCATAGTTTAACCTAACCAGATCCCTTTTTAGATAATAGAACCTGCTTCCGCTAGTTTTAGCAGCATTCTCTGTATCAAAGAGGTCAAGGTTCTGACCAATTTCAATGTGATCTGGCCCTATCCTTGTACTGTCACCCCATTTTCTGATTTCGACGTTAAAGCTTTCATCCGGTCCTTCCGGCACAGAATTATCAACAATGTTGGGCATCCTCAGCTCAATTTTACCTAGCTCAGATTCTAGCTCATCGAGTTCATCCTCCATAACCTTTATTCTCTGGTTCAATGAATTCAACTGTTCGATATCCTGAAATTTTTCTCCACGCTTGGCCATGGCTGCAGCTTTAAGTTCAATGCTGTTCTTATCATGCCTCAATACATTTATCTGTTTTATAATTTCTCTCCTCTTACTGTCGAGCTCAACAAAACGGTCAATGGGAAAATCTGACCCTCTTTTCTTTAACATCTTACGGTACTCATCTAGATGCTCCTTAACAAAACCTATCACATTTTATCACCAATTGTGTTCAGCGAAGACTTCGCCAATGATATCATTTCATCCAGAGTATTTAATATTGACGGTATCCTCTCAATATTACCTTCACACGCTATAATCAATTGCCCCGATTCCATTTTCATCTCAATTGTCATCCCTTCAGGCAAATTAACGTTATCTGGTTCCATTGCAACCATCAAGCTCCTAAGTTTGTCCTTATCGCCATTTAATTTGATTTCCACGCTTACTCTTATGCACATTTATCGTAAACACATGCAATTCCTCAAAAAATAACCTTTTTCTTTTTTCTATGTATGTCATCCCAAGATTTTCAAGCGTTCTTTTAAACACTTTTAGATCAGATAATGATGAGAGCAGAACAAATATTTCACCACCATCTCTAACAGAAATTAGTGATTGATAAAGAAAAAGCAGGGCAATTTCAACCCCTCCCCTTCCACCATCTACTGCAGGATCAATGATTTTTTCTGATGGGAGATAGGGTGGATTAAACAGTGCCAAATCAAAAGTATCATGCCTGAATGGAAGCTTTCTACCATCGCTTAGTACAAATTCTGTATCTTGGTCAATGCTCTTTGGCCTATTGATATCGCAACCCACCTTGAATTTTGCATTTATATGCCCAAGTATGTAACATGACCCACATCCTATTTCCACTACTGAGCCCATTTTTTTAGGCAGTGCATCTAAAAGTGCAAAGGTGTCTTCAGCAGGTGTGTATTCCAACCTGTTCAATCACCTCTTCTGGCTTTAGCTGAAAAATCCTCTTCCCTTCGACTTTGGATTTTGAGGATTTATTTGACATAAAGTTCCTGATCATTATTATTTCTTGCTTTGAAAATATGCATCCTCTTGAGCGCTTGATATTTAAATAAACCGCTGATACTGCCGGCCTGGGATTGTAAGCCGAGGCTGGAACATCAATGATCTTTTTTATATAAAACAGAAATTGTGTTATTACTGCAACAGCACCATATTTTCTTGTGCCTATTTTAGTTATCATTTTTTCGTAAAATTCCCTTTGAACAACCACATAAGCCTCATTTACCGCATTTTCAGCGATCCAGTCAATAAATTTTCTTGATTGGCTAAATGGAAGATCGCTGAAGATCAACTCACCCATTTCTGGAACATTATGGAATGCATCATCATGATAAACCTGCACATTTGGATATTTTACCAGTCTTGCGGATGCTATTTCATATAGTTCTTTGTCTATTTCAAAAGTCCTTATTCTTTGTGAAAATTTTGCAATTGATTCAGTGACATTTCCAATACCAGTGCCTATTTCAAATATTTTTAATCCATGAGGAATAGAACCCGTAATAGTTGGAATCCAACCATCATTTAAAAAGCGTTTATCACCTGGTTTCATTTTACTTTACAGTGTAAATATCGTCATTGCTATTGGCATTCAAAATGACAGGCTTAATTAAAAGGTAAGGTTCTGCCACTGGCCCAAAAGTTTCTATAACTATTCCCAAAATTTTTCCCCTTTTAAGGTAAACAGTTGTATTTTCCTTGATCATATGATCTACTGTTGTAACAAGATTTCCATTCTTAGTATAATGCAGTACTTTGCCTATTTTTTTCATTATTATGAACTGGATATTTAGGTTCAAAAATATAAATACTCTGCAAAAAACTTCCACTGCCATAAGACCATAATTGATGCAATATCTGTTCAACATGGTATATCTCTCAGTCTGACCCCTTCTCTGTCCTGAAGGGCTAAGGTTCTCAGGGTCTCATGATTACTCCCCTTTAATGGGAGCTACTCTGTAAT
>JBMFVR010000033.1:0-4773 GCA_049965895.1 Nitrososphaeria archaeon
CATCTGGACCCACTATCACAGTTTTTCCGTTAACCAATCCCTGCGCAACCGCATATTTAGCAAGGTCAGGCATTACCGTTACATCTATCCATTTACCTTTAAATACCGAACTGAAATCCAGTATTCTATGTCTGTGAACATCCACCGTTATCAATCCATTTATGCCCGATGTATTTAGCAGTCCTGCGATAGTAGCAACGCTTATAGGTTCTCCTGGTTTGAACCTTTCGTCCTGCCTGGCATAGGCAAAGTACGGAGCCACAAGGGTCACGCTTTTGGCCCCTGAGTCTCTGGCAGCTGAAGCCAGCAGCAATACCTCTATGATGTACTCGTCAGGCTTGAACTGCATCGATTGAACTATAAATACGTCTTTACCGTTAACGTCAGAATCTATCCTGACGTACTTTTCGCTATCTGGAAATTTTCTGATCTCCACCTTTGCAGGCTGAATATTCAGCTTTTTGGCAATCAGATAAGCAAGGGGCATGTTTGATGAACCGGATACTATAACTATATCGCTCACAAGTGGGTTATATAGTATCTGTATTTAGCTTTTTTTGATAACTTTCTCCTACAACTTCTTTATATGACTTTATCAAGCCTCCAATGCCTATTACTCCAACTACTACAAGTACCAAAAACAGACCAATGTCAAAGGCATTAAGGTTTGGTACTGCTATGCCTGTAGAAATTGCAAATGTATCCAGCGAGGGGAACAGAATTACAAAAATGCCTATCAGTGAAAAGGCAACGCCACCATAGTAAAGTGTCCTGCCAGCACTTCTCCTTGCTACAACCTTTACATCGCTTTCACTGAGCTTTTTAGCCTTCAATATGTTAGCAAACACCGCACCGAACATGATCTGCATCAACATTGTACCTATTCCAAACATCACACCTGGAAGCGGTGCATAGATTAAAGATGGCACCATTGGCGCAAGAACAAAAGTTATTACTGTTGCATATGCCCCAAACCCGAATCCAGCTATTAAACCGTGTACAACAGTCATTTTCAATGGAATGTCCTTTTCATGGACCTCATGAAGGGGGATCCTTGAAGCGGTGCCGCTGTGATGTTCTTTACCACCAAGCAGGACATCTATGGGCAGATGAATATATCTACCCTTCAGCACATACGAACCTGCAATGGCCATAACCAAACCTACTATTATATAAACTGGCCCATCCAGATTATACTTTATGTAAAAATAAGCCAGCCCAAGAAATCCTAGAGTAGTGAGCAGTGCGCGCTGAGCTGTGAACCCCAGAGAAAACAGAAATCCAGCTTTCATTCCGCCCTTGGTGCTATATGAACCAATGGCATAGCTAAATGTTATGGGCCACGTATGTTCGTCGGGAGTGGCTCCATGGAGGAGCCCTAGAACAAGAGAAATCAGCAGTATTTCAGATAGGGTTATGCCTGAAGGTGGGCTTAAAAGGAAGCTTATTATTGACAATTCAAATCACCTTTACTGGCTTTCCGTGGGGGCATAAATCGGGAAAATTCAACCATTCAAACAACTTCGCAATTACTTTATGGTCAATCAAATAATCAATTTTACTGCATTCACTGCAGGCAAAATCGGGGTCTATCCCAAATCTGACCATGAGCGTCTCAAGCGTCCTGTGTGCCATCATTATTTCACTGTAAAATTTCTGCCCATCGACGGTTAGAATGATCATACCGCCCTTTGCCTTTACCAATCCAGCTCGCTTCAGTTTTTCAACCATCTCAAAAGCTGATGGTTCACTAACTCCAAGTGACCTGGCCAGCTCGCTTAATCTCAATGGAAAACTGTCTGCACTTTGGCCTATCTGCACAATATAGTCTCTTTCTTTTTTAGTGACTTGCATAATTTTATAAGTAATACCTATAATATATAAAGATATCTTAAAAACAGTTAATAATGTTTTGATTTTAATACTGTTTATGGAAAGCACAGTAATTAAAAATGGATTAACGTTCACCAATGGAATACTTACGGAAGCTAACGTTCTTGTTCAGGATGGAATTATAGCTCAGATATCAAAGGGTGAACTTAAAGGTGATCACCATATAGATGCCAGCGAAAAGCTCGTGCTTCCAGGAGCAATTGATGCCCATGCACATACCAATGACCCTGGATACCTTTACAGGGAAGATTTCGAAAGCGCAAGCAGGGCAGCACTTCTGGGAGGAATAACAACTTATGTGGAAATGCCGCTTGTAAAGGATATAGACAACGAACAAAGTTTTGAAGAAAGAAGGGCTGACGGTGAAAAGCATTCTTATGTTGATTTTGGAATACATGCTGGTTTTATGAGGTCAAAAAACTACCTGCAGATCAGGGACCTTAACAGGCTCGGGCTGAGGAGTTTCAAGGTGTTCACCTGCAGACCGTTCCAAGCCGATGATAGCATTATCATGAAGCTTTTGGCAGAATCTAAAGCCACAGGATCTTTAATGCTCTTTCATTCAGAAGATGAAGGCATCCTAAGCTTCTATTCCGATCTATATGCCGCAAGAAAGGATCAGTTGTGCGTTCATGAAGCAAGACCCGCAGAGGCAGAAGAGCTGGCTGTGACCAAAATTGGAACCTATTCCCTGCTGACCGGTGGGCACGCTCACATTGTACATTTAAGCAGCATTAAGGGCCTCAACGCCGTCATCAAGTTCAAGGAGCTGGGGGCAGACATTACAAGCGAAACTTGTCCCCATTATCTGGTTTTCAGCAGGAAGGATGCAGAAAAACTTGGACCATATGTTAAAATGGCCCCCTCCCTTAAGGACGAAGCCGATGTTGAAGGGCTCTGGAGTGGGCTGGAATCTGGTAAGATAGAAATGGTTACAACCGATCATGCCCCCGGAACTCATGAAGAAAAGGACATAGGTTTCAGCGACCCATGGAAGGCGTGGGGAGGTATCCCAGGACTGGCAACGCTCTTCCCGCTGTTGTACACCTACGGATTCGAAAGGAAAAAAATCAGCCTAAGCACGCTAATCAGGGTAACATCTGAAAATGTAGCAAAAAGGTTTGGAATAAGGGGCAAGGGGTCAATATCGGTTGGTAACTCCGCAGATTTAATGATAATAGACCCCAAATACGAAAGGGTTGTGGACGGAAAGGAGCTGTACAAGGTTGGATGGTCATCATTCGATGGCATGAAATTGAAGGGTTGGCCAGAATACGTCCTCTCCAATGGTGAGCTGGCTGTTGAAGGCTGGAACTTTGTAAAGAAGGGAAGAGGGAGGTTTGTGGAAATGTTTCCCTTTAGTTAGATAGAATTTGCTCATATTATATATATGCTAACAGTGCAGCCACGAGCCCCGTCATAAAAACCCCGTCAAATATTCCTGCTCCACCTATACTTACAAACGATGCCCCCATTTTCTTTATGTTTTGCATATTCAATAGGTCTGCCCCAATTAGTGACCCCATCGTTCCTGAAATATATGCCCCTATTACTGGCGAAGATGGAATTATTAAAAGTGAAATAAACGCTGCAAAAATCGGCGGCAAAAAGAATGGTGTCATTATACCTATGCCTCTAACCGGCCTTGCTATTAAATGAATGAGCAGGGTCGTTATGATGACTGCAGAAATTATCTGAACAGCTAATGATATGTGAGTTATTAAAAGATAAACTGATGCTATTGTGGGCACAATCGCACCACCAAGGTTCACCGCGACGGTTACTTTTTGTTCACTGTAGAAAGGCACGTTTATTTCAAATCCCATCCATCTTATGCTTTTAACACTCATGATTGGTTGATCGGTTTTAAGCGTTAGCAAAGGTATGTTAATGCCCGCTCCCAAAAGTGAAATTGCAGTTATGAGCATTATTTCAAGTGGTGTGAACCCCACGATGGAAAATGAGAAATAAAAGACCCAGGCAAGTATTAACAGAAGGAAGATCCAGAATATTAAATATATAAACGCCCTGTGATGCATGTAAAGCACTGGTCTCAATATGGATTATTATTTTAGGCAATTTTTAATCGTTATGCACAAATCATAAAACCGTTTTTTTATAAACTGTATTGAATACCTATGAACGTGTAATGCTGCCAAGCATGTCATTCATTAATAATAATATGATAGGTTTTCCATTATATGTTTATAAATGTCATTAAAAAATACCAAATATAAATTGAATGTTGTCGAAGTGAAAAGTTTATCATTTTATTATGCCGGATCTAGCAGACCTTCTCTGGAGAATGTTAATTTTAAATTAAATGAGGGGTCGATACTGCTACTTGTGGGCACCAGCGGATGCGGAAAAACCACTTTGCTGAGGGCAATAGTTGGCCTTATACCCAAATTTTATGAGGGAAAATATGAAGGAACTGTATACCTTAATGGAAAAAATCTATATAAAATGGATATGCCAGAAATTTCTCAGACTGTGGGATATCTTTTTCAGAATCCTGATAATCAGCTCTTCTCGCATACAGTTGAGCGTGACATAGCATTTGGGCTTGAAAACCTTGGAATAGAAAAGGAAGAAGCCAGAAAAAGAATTGAAGATGTAATAAAAATGCTTTCAATAGAACATATAAGAAACAAGCCTATCTATGAATTGAGCGATGGGCAAAAGCAAATAGTTGCTCTTGCAGGAATTCTGGTGCTGAGGCCAAAGCTCCTAGTTCTTGACGAACCGACATCCCTTCTTGATCCAAAAACAGCCATGAACATAATGAATATTATCAAGCTACTTAAGGATAAATATGGCATTTCTACCATAATTGTTGAGCACAGGCTTGAATTGGTGCTGGAAATTTCAGACTATATC
>JBMFVR010000033.1:4783-11492 GCA_049965895.1 Nitrososphaeria archaeon
TTATGGCCAACGGTTCTATAAAGCTATTTGATAGAACCCAAAACGCTTTAAAAAACGACCTGTTTGGTTATGGTGTAAGTGTCCCGCCCTTAGTCCAGCTGCAAAAGGTACTTAAATATGGTTCATTTGACCTGACCGTTAAGGACTTTATCAGGAAGTTAAGGGCCAAATGATTGAGGTAAACGATGTTTACTTTTTATATTCAGATTATCCAGCGCTAAACGGGATAAGCTTTAATGTAAAAATGGGAGAGGTGGTGGCGGTGGTTGGAGCCAATGGCTCTGGAAAAACAACACTCTTGAAGCATTTAAATGGAATTCTCAAGCCGACACGGGGTTCAGTCAAGGTTTTTGGCAAAGAAACCAGGTCAGCTAAAATTTCTGAGATAGCAAGAAAGGTTGGGCTTGTAATGCAGAACCCTGATCACCAGCTCTTTGCCAGCAATGTTAATGATGAAGTGGGTTTTGCCCTGAGAAACTTTGGATTCAGCAAAAATGAAATGAATTCACGCATCAGGACTGTTCTGGAAGAATTTGGACTTTACGAACTTAGGGATAGGCCACCGCTTAGTCTCAGTGGTGGGGAAAAGAAGAGGTTGTGCATTGCAACAGTCATGGCATGGGAACCTGAAATCATAATGCTTGACGAGCCAACTGTAGGCCAAGATGCCATTAATAAAAAAAATATTAGAGAAATCATAAATCGCATATCAGGGAGTGGGAGGACCGTTATAATATCAACCCACGATCTTGAATTTCTGTGGCCAATTAACCCCAGGACAATTATAATCTCCCACGGTAAAATGCTTGCTGATGGATATTTGCATGCAATCAGCTCCGACAAACAGACATTTTTGTCAGCAAACCTAATTCCACCTCAGCTTGCAGAGCTTTCCTCTGAAATTGGTATAAAGGAACCGCCGGCAGATGCCATCCAGGCTGCAGAGATGATAAAAAAATGGCAAAAAGTTTGATGAAAGCTTACGTATATCAGGAAAGAAATTCATGGTTTCTAAGGAGAGATCCTAGAACAAAGATAATAATTTCATTGATGCTCATTGTAGCGTCTCTAGCCATTTTTAATTTTTACAGATCCATGGTATTGCTTGCTCTGATTATAATAATTTCAATATTTGCAAAAATAATAAACAAAACAATTAGGTCTGCGCTTGTAGGCATTCCATTTTCAGCCTTTATATTTTTAACAGAAGTGATAGCCAGATACAGCTGGCTCTTTTCTGCTTCCCTTTCAATAAGATTTTTTAATCTTGTAATATCTTCTTCGCTGTTCTTTACAACACTTTCCCCCGATGAAATAGAATTCGTCACGAGGTGGGTAAAGATGCCGCGCGATGTTTCATTCGTGGTAGTATCTGCGCTTAGATTTATACCATTGCTTGCGACTGACCTAAATCAGATAGTTGAGGTCCAGATGTCCCGTGGCCTCGATCTCCAGACAAAGAACCCAGTAAAGTGGTTAGAAAATTCGCTGCCTATTATTATACCGCTTATTGTAATCTCCGTATTGAGAAGTCAGCAAATGGCAGAAGCCATTGAACTCAGAGGTTACGGCGCTTCAAAAAAACCAACTCAACTATTGGAATTTAAATTTAATATGAGTGATTTGGCACTTTTACTTCTAATTTTGGTGCTGGTGGCGCTGATAACAGTTTAACTTATATTTACCGTTTTAAATGACATGCTCATGACGGAGGATGCTTTTAGGGTAGGTGTGGGCAAATGGTTCAATCTCCCCAAGCTTGAAAAGAACGCCTTTATGGAGATCATGCGATCTGGTATAGAATATAAAAGTGGAAGTGGGTTCATGATCAAGGAAAGCGCTGATCTGGTTGATGTTAAAAGGGTTCTCGAGAAAGTTTTAGGGAAGAGCGTTTACATAAGTTTCAATTGTGCCATATGTAATAGGGAAACAGATTGTAGCATGTGCGAATATAAGTATTATTGTCCTGTGGAAACAACCGGTGGAAACTGTATATGCAATGAATGCATGCAGAAAAAGAACCTGAGTGATTATTTAAATTCGGTAGCGCTGATGCTGAAAAGCACTTGATATATTTAAAACCAGATTATATATAAACAATTAAATTAAAAAAATAAGTTACTTTGATTTGACATCGTGGCCTGCCAGGCTTTTCCTAGCAGTTTCAAATCCCTTAACCTGCCACAACCATGCTGCTGCAGCTCCTATTAAGAATATTATCAATGTGACTGCCATTGCTACATTAAATGCTGGTGCATAATATGTCAAGATGCCAGTTATTATCCCTGTGGTTACCCATACGACAAACCTTACTATGGATATGTATGTAGCCCTCCTTTTTGTGGGGAAGAGTTCCGGTTCAAGCATTGCCCTTGAAGCCCATGTGGTCTCAACTGCGATAAACGGAATTGCCATGAAGGCCAGCAATCTGCTGCTTGCAAAATCACCGGTAGCATCAACATATATCCAGATCATTGCCCACAGAATAACCAGCAGAGCGTATGAAAATGTAGTAAAGGATTTTCTGCTCACCTTGTGCACAACCCACAGACCTGCTATGATTCCCACCACCACCATGGTTAAACCTCCTACCAATGCCACGCCCGGCGCTATTGGGAAAAAGTACGTGTAGCTTACGCCATATGTTATGTAAACAAATGCCACATCTTGTATTATGCCTATTAATATTAGGGTTAAGAACCTCATTCCCATACCAGCACTTGGGGTTATATTTTCTGTGCCCTTTTCTTCTATTGAATTCCACGCTTCTTGAACACTTTCATCAGTCTTACCAGCTACCGATTGCCATGGTATTGACTCCTTTGCCCATACAACAATTATAATCAGAGCTGCAAGAGGAGCTATGAAAAGCATTGCTATAGCTGTAGTGTTAACTGCACCGGTTAGGCCCAACAACAATGGAATAAATGTTATAGCTACACCAAGGTTACCAAAGTTTTGGACTATGGTTAATGAGCTGCCTCTGTATTTTGCGGGCACTGCTTCTGACATCATTGCAAGTATTGGGCTTTCCAGCCCTATGGCTGCCATGCCTACAAGAATAAATGAAATTATAAGGATTGGAACATTGGTAGAGGCAACCACATATAATGTTATACCTATCAGTATAAGAATTGTGGTTATTGCAAACGAAGTTTTTCTCCCGTAGTAATCTGCCAGCAAACCTGATAAGCCTGCACCAACACCGCCTGCTATATATGGGAGACTGTACCCCAAAAAGGCCAGGCTTGATGGTATAACGCCGCTCACAGCGGTTACTGGACCGTAACTTTCTGCAACCCCGTATACCAGCATGCCCATTCCCAAGCCAAAAAGGACAGCCCACGGAAATTTGACCTTGGTCTGTGATACATCCTGCTTTCCCTGTGGATTTGCATTTACTGAGCCTGACGATGAACTACTTACATCTTTGCCTTTATTCGTCATCATGATTCATCTTATGGTCAGCTATAAAAACCTTACTGATGCCAAAATTTTTTGTTTTAAAAAATTAATAATTCGTCTATAACCTTTTCTAGCATGGTTAAATAAACAAACAACTGATTTTACTTTTTACGCTGTTGCTTTCAGCTACATCAAAAGTATTTATTTAAAATAAAGTATATATTTTATATTTTTTATAATATAAATATTTATTAAATTAAAAAAATGCTGATTTTTTTGACGGAATATGAATAAAAGTAATCCATTTACCACACTCGATAACCTGAACCTTTCATTCAAACACGTAAAAATCTGGTACACCTCAGGAATGGGGTTCTTCACAGACGCTTATGACCTATTCATAATATCTGCAGTGCTAGATATATTTATGCACTATGCATTGCCTGGTTTTCGGCTTAACCTTTTTTACATTGGTGTGCTTACATCGTCTGCTCTATTTGCAGCGATAATTGGTCAACTGTCATTTGGGTTCCTAGCTGATAGGCTAGGAAGAAAAAGAGTCTATGGAATTGAGGCCGCAATACTAGCATTAGGTGCAGCGCTTTCTGCATTTGCTCCAAATATATTATGGTTAATAATTTTCAGGGGAATCATGGGATTCGGCATTGGTGGTGATTATCCGGTATCTGCAACCATTATGAGCGAATACGCCAATGTAAAAGATAGAGGAAAACTGATAGCTCTTGTCTTTTCAAACCAGGGTCTTGGCAGCATGGCTGCAATTGCGGTGGGCGCTTTAAGCACCTACATGTTGCCTGCGGATCTGGCCTGGAGAGTAATGCTGTTTTTGGGCGCCGTTCCAGCACTTACAATTATATACCTTAGAAGGACCATACCGGAGACACCAAGGTACTCTGCAATTGTAAAACGGAATGAAGAACAGGTGAAAAAAGCTGCAAATTTTCTAGGGGCTGACATCAATACCACCGGTTTTATGGTTAAGAAAATTGGGTTATCTGATTTCTTCAAACAGTACTGGATGGTGCTAATTGGCACTGCTTTTCCATGGTTCATTCTGGACGTTGCATTTTACGGTACAGGGATATATTCTGGCCCTATAATATCTCAAATCCTAGGACCAGCAAGCTCTGTTGGATACCTGATCATTGAGCAGGGATTACCATTTTTGGTGGGGTTCTTTGGATATTTCACAGCTGTAGCATTCATGGATAGGCTAGGAAGAAAAGTTATACAGATACAGGGGTTCATAATAATGACTGCCATTTACCTTACAGTTTCTCTTGTTACTATAGCCTCAGGTACCAAAATAACTGGGTTCATCATCCCCTCAGCTTATGCGTTTGTGCTTTATTCACTTTCATTCTTTTTCATAGATTTTGGACCAAATACTACAACCTTCGTCATTCCTGCAGAAGTATATCCTACGCAGTACAGGACCACCGGTCATGGAATATCAGCGGCTGCCGGTAAACTTGGTGCAGCCATAACCACCTTTTATTTTCCAACCTTAATGATGCTGATGGGTGTAAGGGGGATCCTAGAAATGCTGTCTATAATAAGCATTGTTGGCTCCATAATAACTGCTGTATTTTTATCAGAGCCAAAATTAAAAAGCCTAGAAGAGGCTTCAAATGAAGAATTGATTGCCATACCAGTCAGATCATAACCATTTTAGTGTGGATACATAATATTCCGTTTAATTATTTTTATCTTAAAATGAGCTTTTTATGACAGTTCTAGCCTTGATAAAGGTTTAAAAGACTTGATGGATAGGATTTTGTCATGGCAGAAAAGGAAAAGAAGGTTTTTAGCTTTATAGTGCCCGGAGGGGAGGCCAATGCAGGCCCTCCTATTGGACCTGCTCTTGGGCCTTTAGCACTTAATGTGATGCAGGTAGTGAAGAAAATCAATGATATGACAAATGACTATAAGGGAATGAAAGTACCGGTATCTGTAGAAGTATTCTCAGATAAGACATTTAATGTGCTGGTAAGGTTACCACCCACATCTGCATTGATACTGAAGGAGGTTGGGCTGCAGAAGGGCTCTGCAAAACCTGGTACTGAGTGGGCTGGAAATATTGCTTTCGATTCGGTTGTCAAAATAGCTAAAAGTAAATACGATTATACTAGTGCTAAATCACTTAAAGGTGCTGTAAAGATGGTTATAGGTACATGCACTTCTGTTGGCATAAGAGTTGAAAACAAAACACCCAAGGAGATTATTGCCGAAATAAATTCAGGAGCATGGGATTCGAGAATTTCTTAGTAAACAGTTAAGCTTATTAAAAGTTGCTTTTACATAAGTTGTGGAGCGGCAGTCGTCTAGCCTGGTCTAGGACGTCAGCCTGCCACGCTGGAAATCCCGGGTTCAAATCCCGGCTGCCGCAATTATTTTTCAAATAAATATGGTTATTTTTACTCTGTCCCCATCTTTTAGGCCCAATTCTTTTCTGAAATTTATGGGTGATATAACTTCAATTACGCTTATATCATAGTGGGTGCGTTCTATTAACACTACAGCTCCCCTAACACTCTCGATAAGGGAATGAAAGCACCATAGAGATCCGTAGGTCCTGGATCCATCGCTGAACCCTTCTATGTTAATTCCCAGATGCTTGTATTGCTCCAATTTTTCCCTTTCCATAAGGAATTTCAGATCAATCTTCAAGTTGAGCGTTCCAGGATATGGGTCAAAACCGATCTTTTTCAAAAACTGTTCTCTATATTTTGGGAGACTCATATAATATGCGCCTTCGCCCATGCCGCTGAACACAGTCCCTTCTAGAACTATGGATGTTGGAGATTCTTCGAGTTCATTCCTTAAAAGTAGATAAATGGTAACAAGCAGGTCCAACCCGTTTTGAGATATTTTAACCAAAGTCCCATCCCTACTGGATTGCCTTTCAATAAGCCCCTCATGTTCCAAGGTTATAAGGTAAACGCTTGCTGCCTGCTGCGATTTTCCAAGCTTTTTTGCAAGATCTGAAGTTTTAATCTTTATGTAACTGTCCTTTGCCCCCATTAGCATAAGATTAAAGAGCACTTCAAAATATTTTATCTGAATTTTGTTCAATAAGTTCATTCTTTAACCTGTTTATAAAAAAGTTACTATTAACAATAAGTCATAATTCACGATAAGAGTAGTTTAGCTCATAGTGGAGTGTCTCTTTATTGTGTTTCTTGGCTATAAAAATGCCAAAACTTCATATAAGGTTATGGTTTCCGTTAACCATGTTAACGTACACCTTCAGGAGTTATCATCTGTTTGACGCTTAAACTCC
>JBMFVR010000034.1:0-10609 GCA_049965895.1 Nitrososphaeria archaeon
CACACTCAGTAGTAACATCACATTTTTTAGATATAATTGCCAAAAATATATGACTAAATTATACCGTTACCAGTAAGTTAACGGCACCTGGTGAAAGGTGCTAGGAACAGTTAATTTCAATCAAGCTTTGGCTACATCAAACTTTATATTTTTAATATGAGTATCTCATACTGTTGGAATACATAGTTACTGGCGGTGCAGGGTACATTGGCGGTCACCTTGTGGACAGGCTTGGCAAAGTTACAGTTATTGATGACTTTTCGTCTGGCTCATACAGGAACGAAGGGGCAAGTTACATTAAGGCTGACCTTGCGGTTGAAACGCCGGAAATACCCAGGAACGGGATCATCTACCATCTTGCAGCAGACCCCGACGTTAGGGAATCGATGCAGCAGGTGAAGGAGCACTTTGACAGGGATGTCAGGGCCACCCTCAACGTTGCTGAAATGGCCAGAAAGCACGATTCCTCGGGAATAATTTTCCTTTCATCATCCACAGTGTATGGCGAAACTGAATCAATACCTACACCTGAGAGCGCTCCTTTGAGACCGATTTCATACTATGGCCTGTACAAGCTCCTGGGCGAACAGGTTCTGGAATACTACAGCAGGAACTATAGCATAAATGTGACTGTGCTGAGGCTGGCAAACATCATTGGTGGCAGAATGAGCCATGGCGTAATAGTTGATTTCTTCAGAAAGCTAAAAGTGAACGAAAAGAGGCTGGAAATACTGGGAAACGGGAGGCAAAAAAAGAGCTATGTGTACATTGGCGACCTGGTTGACCTGCTCTGCAGCATCAGGCCCAATAGCTTCAATGTTTTTAACGTCAGCAACGATGATTGGATAACTGTTGATGAGATAGCTGCCATAGTGGAAAGGGGGCTCGGGCTGAACCCTGAGCACGTATATGTGGATATGGGTGAGGGAAGGGGATGGGAGGGGGATGTCAGGTTCATGCTCTTGGACTCAGCAAGGCTTGCAAAATCAACTGGCTGGATGCCCAAGCACTCATCAAGAGAATCGGTTGAGCTTGCGGTGAAAGACCTTATTGGCAGTTAGATTATAGAAAACGTTTTTTATTTCCCAGTTCAAACTTTCTGGCATAATAAATGTTGGCCTGTACTACAAAGTTAAGGAGGGCCATTAGAGCGAGTTCGAGAGCATATTCAATCAAGCTCTTGGCATGCTGCAGAAATCAAATGAGGGTTTCATAACCGGAAAGCTGTACAGGGAAGTGGGTGACAGCAGGGAATATCTGATATACACCGAATGGAAGGACATGGACTCGTTCAGGAAGTTCATATCAAGCAGGTCATTTTCTGAAGTGCAGGGCTACGGTAAATCCATACTTGAAGGTGCCCCCAGGCACAGGGTGTTCCGCGAGGAATTATGAAAACCTGGACCGTAAGTTTTGCATGTTGTTATCACCCGTTTGCCTGCTGCATGTTTAATAACCTTAAAGTGATACATCGCTTTTAAGCAATGACTTTATGATCAATAAATCTCTGGAAGAGCGCACAGTTTGCAGTTAACGATTTAAATCTCCATCAGCAATAGATACCGTGACACTAATCAAGTACGAGGAAGTTGAGAAGATAATAGAGGGCCTGAACCTGCAGCGTCCAAATGTAATAGAAGTTGATGCCGAAAATTCCGCGGGCATGTTCCTGGCCGAAGACGTTGCAAGTAGTAAAGACATCCCGGACAGCGACATAGCAGCCCAGGACGGCTACGCCGTGAACGTGCATGGAGGCAATTATTACCAGGTCAGGGAAAATTGCGATTCGCTCGATGCAGGAGAAGCCAGATACATAATGACCGGCATGAAGCTGCCGGAGGGGGCAAACTCGGTGGTGAGGATTGAAGAAGCAAAGGTAATTGAAAACAGGCTCTACACGGCCAAAGAGCCAAGGCCCTGGGGCGACGTCGAAAGGGCCGGGGAGGATGTGAAGGCCGGGGAGATGCTGCTTCACAGGGGGCATCTCATAACGCCTTACGACATCCCGCTCCTGCTAGTTTCTGGGTCAGGAAAGGTAAGGGTGCTTGATGTTTGCGCCGGCATCATTTCAATAGGCGACGAGCTTGCCCCCTACAACGGGGTAAGGGACTCAATAGCGCCGATGGTCAGAGCCCTGATGCCGTTTGCCCGGACCAGGTATGCCGTTTTAAGGGACGACCTGGACAAAATAAAATCAACCCTGCTGGAGTTTTCTAAGGACTGCGACATCATACTTACGGCAGGAGGATCTTCGGTTGGGAAAAAGGACCTCACCAAAAAAGCAATAACCGAAACCGGCACGCTGCTCTTTGAAGGGGTCCAGACAAATGTGCTGAAGAGGGGTGGGCTTGGCCTGGTCAACGGGAGGCCGGTTGTGGTCATGCCGGGCAGGATTGTTTCAGCTGCGGTGGTGTTCAATGCTGAAGGCCTGCACGTGCTGTCAAAATTAATTGGCACTGAGCTGAGAAGGTTCGCGCAGGCCGAGCTTGGTGATGACATTTCCGTAAAGCACAGCATGAATTCAACATTCCTGTTCAGGCTTTCCAAGGGCATCGCTTACCCCCTGAAGTGGGGGACTGGCCTCTACAGCCAGCTTGCACATGCGGACGCATTCGGCTACCTTGAAAGGAACAGGGAATACAAGAAGGGGGAAAAAATTACCGTGCAGCTGCTGTGGAACCCGGGTCATTTCCTGCCGAATAACCTTTCGTAGATTATCCTCTGCTTGCATTCGTTGCAGTATTTGAGCATCGGGTCCTCCTTCCCCAGCTGGGCCACAAGGTGGTCGTAAAACTTTTTTGTGAAAATTGGCTTGCCGCACCTTGCGCACTTTATCAGCTCATCCTCGTAGACCGTTGCGGGTTTAAGGCTCAGCGTTTTCTGCTCCTCTATTGATATGGAGCCCTCCGGGCACACATTTGCGCAGAGCCCGCATCCTGTGCAAAGGGATGGGTTGAACAGAAGTTTGCCGCCCTTATCAACCTTGAGCGCGAAGTGCGGGCAGTTTGAGGCGCACGCGCCGCAAAGCGTGCATGTATCAGAGACCTTAAGGTCAGTCAGCCCGAGCCCTTCGGCGTTTGAGCCCTCTTTCATAACGGCCCTGATAGATGAAATGTAATTGAACCAGCTGTCGAACCTGTTGAAGCCTGTTGCCTGCCTGGAGCCCATCACAATGTCGTGCTTTTTCAGCGCTGATTCCACATCACCGAGCTCAATCCTTCCCGTTGATACTGATATGGTTCTGATGGCCATC
The DNA here is from genome assembly GCA_049965895.1 of Nitrososphaeria archaeon. Taxonomy (GTDB): domain Archaea; phylum Thermoproteota; class Nitrososphaeria; order Conexivisphaerales; family UBA164; genus KM4347-05. The sequence goes on from JBMFVR010000034.1 coordinate 3,254, forward strand.
AGAAGCTCCTCGTCAACACTGCCATCTATGACCAGCAGGTCAATGCCCGATGCCAGGGCCATCATGAGCCACCTGGGGCTGACCATCCTCGTATCCAGCTTTTCAAAATGCACCCATGGCACACGCTTTGTTTCCGTTGATGTCAGGACAAGCACTTTCTTCTCAGCAGGCACCCTGCCCATGCCATCCAGCAGGCCGGCAAACGCGTCCTCGGAAAAGGCGGGCATCTGTATTGCAGCAACTGGGCAATTTGAGGCGCAGAGGCCGCACTTTGTGCACTTTGAGGTGTCAAGCTCAAGGCCCCTGTCAAATTTAAGCGCGCCCTCGGGGCAGGCGCTGATGCATTCCCTGCAACCGTACTTTGCTTCGCACATTTCATCAAAGATCAGGGGGTAGTCCGAAAAAGTCTGGAAGCCGTCCCTTATCCCGGTGAGCAGCTCCCTCCTTGAAAGGTTCGGGCTCCGGAGCATTGACTCCTTCTTTGCAGTCAAGGCGTCTGAATTTGAAAGCTTTCCAATCTTCGCGCACAGGTGATAGAGCAGCTCATCAGTGCGCATTCCCTGCGTGTCCATCGTTTCAACAACTGCGAACCCATTTACTGCTATCTCACCACCTACAACCAGCAGGGCTTCTCCGTTACTGGGCTTCTCGCCGTAAAAACTGACATATGCCGGATAATTCTGCAGCGCGCACTGCCTTATGATTGCTGCAGTTTCCTCGTCGATGTTTACGAGCTGGATGTTTACCTTCATCTTCCCTCACATATATCTTCAATTTCCTCTTTCAGGAATTTTGCAAGCTCATCGGCAAGCACGGCATAAAACCCTGTCCCGTGCTTTTTCACGCATTCTGCAAACTCCAGATACCAGGGCTTAACATGGTGGTTGAGAAACTCCACCTGCATTGTTCTCCACTTTCCAGGCCCTTCATCAGCTTCCTTAGCGCAGAGGTAGCGCATGAACTCAAGCTCGACCGCAATGTGGTCCGGCAGGTCCTTGAAGTCCTTTGACTTCTGAAGGCCGGCTTCACCGTACCTTTTCTGCACGTCAATCGTTGATGGGCCCATCACGAGCCCCCTTTCCATGAGCGGCCTGTCCTTCCTGTAAACCGATTCATAGGGCGGGCATGGCACGTGCCCCGGGCCGACAAACAGCCTGTTGTACTCGATCTCCAGCCTATCCGTGTCTGCTGGCATGTCCAGAGGCTCACCCCTTTCCTGCCCGGCTATGCTCAAGAAAGCCTGGATAGTATTTTCCATTCCGCGTTCAGGCCTGTAGAACAGATTTGAAAACATTCCGTAAATTGCCGCCCTGTACAGGGCTTCTGTCAGCCCGCTCATTCTGAATTTCCCAGTGGTAAATATCTCATGCCCAGCAGGATTATCAGCGCCACGCCTGCCAGGAAGCCGGCTGTGATTGCCCACTCAACTGCGCTCGGGAAGTACTGGCCCACAATCTGGAACGAGTATCCAGCAAGGGCGTATGAAGAGCTTATCCCTCCCCCTATGGCTATTCCCGGCGGGTACTCGATAAGCGGGTTTACAAATGCTGGTTCAATCAGATTCAGCCTATAGAAGAACACCTCAACCAGGGCAAGCACTGAAGCAAGGGTTATCACCTTATTGGACGTGCGCCAGGCCGGCTTTGCCAGAATGGCCACCGCGAGGAGAGCGAGCACCCACTGACCCCATCCGATGTACCAGTAGGGACCTAAGAACATGGTGTAAAGCCCAGCAAGCTCGCTCGGTACTCCAGGCCATGTTATGGTGAGGTATTCGCTGAAGAGAAGGTAGAGGTCAACCAGTATGAAAATGATCAGCAGTTTAGAGAACTGCGCCTTGGTCTTGTCGTCGATGCTGACATTTACCAGCCTGAGCCTGCCGTTTACCTGCAACACAAGCAGCACCAGGGCCAGGCCAGAAACAAGCGCTGAAGCCACGAATGCCGGAGCAAGCAGCGCGGTGTTCCACCATGGCCTTGATATCTGCAGGCCGAATAGCCATGCAGTGACTGAGTGTGTGAATATCGCAACCGGGAGCGCAATGAACGCCAGGCCCACGGCGTACCTTTCCCTCCTTTTTGCACCCTGTTCATTGCCTGCCTTCTTGAACCAGTCTGCAGTTATGAGCAGCCACAGCTCAAGCACCGATATTATAAAATATGTGGCTATTATCGAGAAGTCCCAGATAAGGGGTGAGAACGTGTGGGCGTAAATTATCAGGTTCAGCACCCTTCCCGGCTGCCCCAGGTCAGGCATTATTATCAGCGCAGCTGCAGCAATCACCACAGCTGATACAAAGCTTGCCATCTTGGAAAGCTGCTTCCATGGGCCGATCTTGAATATCGCTGCAGATGAGGACAGTATCAGGCCCCCTGCGCTTACACCCACGAACCAGGCAAACGTTGAGATGTATAGCCCCCATGAAACCACATCCCTCATGTTCGTGAGTATCAGGCCGTATTCAATTTCAAGGGCCCAAGCTACGGCGCCAATGAGCACTATCGCGCCAAGCACGGAAATTATCGCGTAGTAAACCCTGCTGTTAACCTTCCCGAGCATGTTTTTGTTTTCCATTTTCATTCACCCTCCTTCTTCTTGCCCGGAGGAACAAAACCGGGCACAAAACCGTTCTGCTCGGCCATGTCAATTATGCTCTGCTCCGGCGCCAGCAGCGTCTGATTAGTATCTATTGAGCTTTCGTTTGCGTACTGGGGTATGATGTCCTTCTTCTGATATGGCGGAACGTAATAAACCTGCGGGTCTGTGCCAAGTTCCGGCAGCAGCTGCTGCGCGTTCCCGTTGCTTATTATCGATGATACTTCACTGTTTGGATTGTCAAGGTCCCCGAAAACCCTTGCCCCTTCAGGGCACACCTCAACGCAGAATGGAACCTCATCGTTGTCAATCCTCTGCACACAGAACGTGCATTTTTCCACGACCCCCTTGGGCCTTTCCGGCATGTAAACCAGCCTTTCTGGATTGTACTTGTCGTAGTGGTCCCCTTGGTGGCCAACGGGGAAATCAACGCCAGGGCTGTAGACTGGTTCTCCCCAGTTAAAGTTCCTTACCCCGTATGGGCAAGCCGCCATGCAGTACCTGCAGCCGATGCAGCGATCGAAGTCAACCAGCACAACGCCGTCTTCAGTCCTCTTGTAGGTTGCAGCCACGGGGCAAACCTTTACGCACGGTGCGTTTTCGCAGTGCTGGCAGGCAAGCGGGAGGTAATGCATGTCCAAGTCAGGGTATTCACCGGCTGGCACATCAATATAATCACCACCTCCCACCGTGAGCACCCTGTTCCACCAGATGCCCATCGGCTCGTTGTTTTCCTCCTTGCAGGCTACTGCGCACGTATTGCACCCGATGCACCGGCTCAGGTCAATTACCATGCCAAGTTTTGTCATCAACCGATCACCTTCTCTATGTTAACCAGCACATCAAAATACGGCGTGTTTGACTGGAAAAGGTAAACCACAGACTGGGCAGGGTTAATTGCCTGATTTGTCAGGTTGTTGACCGTTCCACTGGGGAAGTCGGCCCAGTGCCCCTGATAAACATTAAGCACGCCGGGCCTCATTCCCGGGGTGACTCTGGCTGTGGTTATTATGTATCCCCTGTCGTTATATATCTTTACCCTGTCACCGTCACTTATCCCCTTTTTCGCAGCATCCTCAGGATTAATCTCCACAAACTGGTGGGGGTTTATTTCCAGCAACCATGCCAGATTGTCCCATTGTGTATGAGTCCTGAACCTAGTATGTGAAGTTATCATTACAAACGGGTATTTGGTGTACAGGGGGTTAGCAGGGGACGCTTCGTTAGGCTCCATGTACAATGGCAACCCGGTTTTGTAATACGGAACCACCGATTCAACGTAGAACTCTATCCTGCCCGATGGTGTCGGGAAGTTTTGCTGGTAAAATGGAACATACGGCCTTGTTATTGGCTGGTATGACGATGTTGCTATGTCCTGATCCTGTAGCCTCATGACATTGCCGCTGTTCTTGATGTCATCCAGCGTTGTACCAGAGGGCAGCCCGCTCAGGACAGTCCCCAGATAATCCTCCGTCGTGCCGTTAAAGTAGGACCCGTAACCCATTTTTGTTGCGACAAGTGAGAACATTTCCACGTCCGGCATGCTTTCCCAGAGCGGGTCTATCAACTGCGGCGTGTACTGCAAGAAAAAGTTGCCCCCAAGCAGGAGGTCCTCCTTTTCGTATTCAGTTGCTATCGGCAGTACAATGTCTGCGTATTTTGCTGTGGGGGTCATGAAGGCGTCAGAAACTACGACAAAATCCAGCTGCTCTATCGCCTTTATTGTCTTGTTGGTGTCTGCCTGCTGGTTTATGAAATTGTCGCACGGGAACCATGCTGCCCTGATGTTACCCTTGAAAACTTCATCAGCGAAAGATAGGGGCGGGATATAATTGTACTGCTTCCCGTCCGGATTGAGCCAGTCTGTCAAGTCTATGGCAGCATCAAGTAGAGCGCCGTTGTAGGTGGTAACACCGCCTCCATGCACCCCTATATATCCGCACAACGCAGAAAGCGTTATGAGCGCCCTGTAGGTGAGGTCCCCGTAGTACCAGTGGGATATTCCGCCGAATCCAACCTTAATTGCTGCAGGGTTCGCCTTCGCAAATTGCTCTGCCAGGTACTTAATGGTGGATGCCGGGACCCCTGTAACTGCGGAAGCACTTGAAGGGTCGTACTTTGATGTCAGCTCGGAGAGCATCTGGAACGCAGGCTTGACTGTAATCCCATTTGCCGTGCTGTAGGTTCCTGAAAGCGCAGGTTTTACATTGGGGGCATTGTAGGGCAGAACCTGGCCCGTCACGGTGTCATATACCATATAGTTTTTGGAACCGTTTCCAGCCAGGTCATTTTCCCTCAGGAAAAGCATCGTATCCTGCCTGACCAGAAACGGACCAACGGTATAGTTCAGCACGTAACTGCTGTCGTAAAGGCCTTCATTTATTATTACACTCATCATGCTAAGTGCCAGTGCGCCATCTGTTCCCGGCCTCAGCGGCACCCATAGGTCAGCAACCGCTGCCGTTGGAGTGAAACGCGGGTCAACATACACAATCTTTGCACCGTTATCCCGTGCATCAAGAACGAACCTCATATCTGGGATATCTGTTTCCGCAAGGTTGTTCCCCCAGAGTATTATCATGTTAGAATTTACAAGGTCATTCAATTCATGGCCGTCAAATGCCCCCAGTTCTTCCACCGCTCCTGCAGGCGAGGCCGAATCCCCCTCGTTATCACCTTCAAAGTCGCCTGCGCTTGCTCCTATAACGCTTGCAAACCTGTACCCTACACCGATCAGCCCGTTTATTACCGAAAGGTTCCCCGTATAGGGGGCTATGTAGATTGACTTGGAACCATACTGAGACGATATGCTTTGGAATTTGCTTGCTATCAGGTCTGCGGCCTCGTCCCACGTTACCTGCTTCCACTGTCCACTTCCCCTTCCCCCGACGCTAACCATTGGGTATTTCAGCCTGTCTGGATGATACACATACTGTATCTGGGAAAGCCCCCTCAGACATATCCTAGGGGGAAAGTCAGGATCATTAAAAGTGCCCGGAGAGAATTTCACTATGTTCCCGCCATAAAGCGTGGCAAGCAACCCGCATGAGCCGTCGCAGTTGTTGACATGGGCAGTTCTGACCTTTGTGAGCGTTGATGCAACAGGCTGAGCAGATGACCGGCTCAAAGCCCTTAAAGTTGAATTTCCCAGGGCCGCATAAACCGCAGTTGCAGCTCCAGCCGCACTAACCAGTTTTAGAAATGTCCTCCGGGATACCTTCGGAAGCACGGAATTAATTTCATGTTTATTCAGCATATGGGAAATATTTGCCGTAACAAATATAAAAACCTAAGTGTACTGAAATATACACATGTATATAACTGAAGTGACAACTTTAATTTAATGAAGTTGCACCAGAAACAAAATGTTTATACATTATTATACAATTTATTCTTATGGGCAGGACAACGCTGGCCGTAAATGACGATATAGCAACAAAGCTGGCAAGGGAGGCAAAGAAGAGGAAAACAACGGAATATGCTCTGGCAAACAAGCTGCTTGCAACTGAACTGAGTCTGATGGACAGAAATATGGAACCCCAGGACATGGAGGCCTCGATAATACTGGCGCAGTTCGTGAAGGATATGGGCAGTATGCCGGTTCCGGCCGAAATCATAGGTGAAATAACTGAACGCATTTATAAAATTGACAGGGACTGGCTTGGAAGCATATGGTTTAACCTGGGCAAAAAGCTGGGCACATACATGCACGCCTACCTTTCCGGCATTGACGAAATTGAAGACAGCGCAAACCAGATGATCAGGTTCGTGCCAGTTAAGCTAGTCAAGGTCAACAGCAAAACACAGAATTCAATAACAATAAGCATTATCGGGTTATGGAATTCCAGTTCTCTTTCATTCTGCATAGGGCAAACCCTGAACGGAATACTAGAAGCGTATGATTATAAGCTGAAAGACCTTAAATTCGGAAACGGGTTTGTTACGATAAATTCTGAAAAATGACCCACCGGCTGCAGACGTGCCGAATTTTTCCGGGATTTGTTTTGGGCAGGCACGTTGTAGTCAGCAGTTTGAAAATAGAGCTCAATCAAATATATATTGTATGTGTTATTTAACATTCAAAATGACCTAGGACAGCGCAGTAAAAGGTCAGCTATATTTTTATCCCGGGCCGCATGTATCATGCAATGCCCAAACAGGTAGCCACACTAGGGGGAGGATGCTTCTGGTGCACGGAGGCCATATTTTCGGAGCTGAAGGGAGTCATATCGGTGGAGCCGGGCTATTCCGGAGGTACAACGCCAAACCCCACTTACGAGCAGGTGTGCACCGACAGGACCGGCCATGCAGAGGTAGTGCAGGTAGTGTTTGACAGCGATGTGATAACCTACAGGGACCTGCTGAGGATTTTCTTCTCAATACATGACCCGACGCAGCTCAACAGGCAGGGAGAAGATGTGGGTACCCAGTACAGATCAATTATACTGTATCATGACGAGGAGCAGAGGAGGGTAGCAGAGGAGGTGATGGAGGAGATCAAGGGGCTGTGGGATAGGCCCATCGTGACCCAGCTGGTGAAGTTTGAAAGGTTCTACCCGGCTGAGGAATACCATAGAAATTACTTCAGGAACAACCCCGAAAGGCCCTACTGTAGGGCCGTGATTTCGCCCAAGGTATATAAGTTCAGGAAGCAGTTCACGGGCAGGCTGAAAGTGTGAGGCCGGCCTTATCATTTATTTTCCCAGGCTCAATGTGCAATTATTTTTTACCCTTATGGCCCGGCTTAATGCTTTAAGAAAG
>JBMFVR010000035.1:0-10530 GCA_049965895.1 Nitrososphaeria archaeon
CGTTCCTTTATATATAAGGCAATGGCGGAATTCGTTACGGTTTTTATAAAGTAAATATGTCATAATAGTGTCCCACAGTCGGTTAATATTTGCAATAACTTCAATGTCAAATTGTTTTTAAACTTTAAAACCTGAACGCGGATAGCCATCTTAAGGAAGGCTTAAATACAAAAAATCCATTAGTAATGCAAGCCTCGGTAGCATAGTCCGGTCAATGCGCTCGCCTCGTAAGCGAGAGATCGCGGGTTCAATTCCCGCCCGAGGCTAAATATGACCAAAACATGGTATCATTGATGATATCACCAATTAGAAACTTGCAGTAGCGCATTATGAATGACATAATTTACTATATAAACATCTTAACGGAGCTTTGAACCCTACGCAGTTATCCGTTAAAATAGTTTCAGAAATCCACAATGGAAGTCCTTGAACCACTGTACCTGTATACATCAAGCCAGCCCTGCCAAGTTTCCTGGTGCATTCTCTTTACCAGTTCCCAGCTAAACAAATTCATTATGGCTTGAACTATAAATGGAGACCAGACAGCATGAGTAAATGTTATGCTGTTGCGCTTTTGGCCCTTCTGCCAAGCTATCTTCTTAACTTCGCCTGACTCTGAGTTATAATCCAATGTAAAACTAATGGTTGGAACATTGTTCTTGGTTTCTACCATGCGCTTCTTCCATTTCCTTTCATAAAAGAGCTTAACAACATCCCTGTAGTCCACTATGAAAGTTGAGCCTTCTTTGTAAAGATTATTCATCCTGTTTATGATCTTTACAAAAGCCCTGATATTAAAATGGGCAAGAGCGTTGCCCACCAAAAAGAATGTATCATATTTCCCAGCCAAATTAGTTTCAGTTAAATCTCCAAGAAAAAATTTTACCCTTGACCCGGTATGTCTTGCATATTCTTCGGCCTGATGGATCATGTCTGGATTTATATCGATTCCAGTGCATGATTTGCCATCCTTTTCAAGGATAAAATCAAGTATTCCACCTCCGCACGCAAGGTCAAGCGTTTCATGACCAACATGATCCTTTACAAGAGAGTAAAGGTTTTTCAGCTCATTTACCCTTTGCTCATTTTCCATGGTATACCTATGGAAATTCTCTGAAGTCCTGTAATAATCCTTTAAATTATTCATACATTTTTTTTACAGATATTAAATTAAAAATGTTTTTATGATTAAGACAATAACTAATTTATTGCTTTTTTAAAAAACCAAACCAGTACATTTACGATTACCACCATCCGGGACAATGCATTATTGGTCAAACAAGCGAAACGCCCCTTACGCTAAAGCTGTTGAGATTTACATTTCCCCCCAAACCTCTAACATTCCTTTTAAGTTGCGCCATTACGAATAGCCATTGAAGATCTGTATACCTTCCAAGAATAGTAAACGCCCTCGGCTAGCCCTAACCAAATCATTACCGCCCCAAAAATTGCCGCATACAGTGCAGGCGCCTCCAGTGTAGCAAAATATATCTCGCCTGACAGGAACGTTATCACCATACCGGCTATCAACATGTAGGATATTCTCCTCTCCGCGGCAGTTGACAGTTTCATCATCATAAAGAAGAGAAGTGACACTACTATGGATGGCAGAAGGAAGAACCCAAAGTCCTGATGAAACCTTAAGTAGGCTGCGTCGTTCATCCATCCAGGAGCAGGAGGCATGGCAAATCCGAAAAATGTTTCATGAAACTCTATATAATACCCCGTGCCCGGGATTACCAAGTATATAATGATCCACGCAGCAACAACTGCCATAAACAATGGATCCCTAAGTTTTCGGCTCTTCTTCATATAAAGCATCAAACCTATCAGAACAAAGAGAGCTCCCCATCCTATCATGCCTGTCATTGCGTCGTCCATTGCCAGCCCGTTCACATCATTGGGTCCAGATGAAAACAGCGGTGGTATAACGTAATTACCCACTCCGGCCACCACATAAAGCCAAGTCACTGCAATTATCATGTAGGCCATCACCAAGAACCCCAGCGCGGTTAGTAACTTCGATGATCCTTTCATTTCTCTGTATCCGTAGGATGCGGCTACCAATGCTACTATGCCAGCCATTATCAACGGAAGCATCGTATGTGAGTGTGAAGTCACAACATTTACAGTGAATGTCTGTACTGCTGTTGTGTTATAGTACCCAAGCAGCGGATACATTGTCTGATTTATATAGTTGGCTACAAATGAAGGCGATGGACCAGCCCATGTTATCCATCCTGCTATGTGCCCCTCCATGGCAGCTATCAGCACTCCAACAAGGGCCAGTAGCACAGTATAGTAGGGAAGGCCCATCGCCTCATATCCTCTATCACTCAATTTGGGATAAACCAACATGGCTACTATCAATGATATTGCCATCTCATCACCTATCAGAAACGCTATTATCTGCAACCACAGTGGGATGCCAAACATGAACCTGTCATAGACGTCAAAGATGCCAGCTAACCCGGCTAGTGGTGTTGCTAGGAGCCCGCCATATAGTATGGATTCCTTCAACAGGTGACCTGCTTTTCCTTGAATCTTATCTAGCCCGAACGTCATGTATATCAGGCATGCAGCCACCGTTATGAGCGGCATAAATATAGCACCATGCCAGTATAGAACGAGCCGCCAGAAGACGCCAGGAGTCCAGAAGTTATTGTACGCCGGATTCAAAAGAGGTGTCACAACGTTGATAACTGGTATTATTGCTGTAAGACCAAGCGCCCATGAAATAGTCCAGAGCGCTACGAACTTGGGTTCAGCCTTGGAAGAAAACCTGTTCATTTGTAGTCTCCCCCGTCCAAGTCCTTGCACCCATTAGGCATATTCACGAAAATCATAACGTAAATTTGTTAAATATTTTTATAAATTTTATTCTATACTATTAAACAATAATTAATTTATAGTTATTATATGGTATATTAAAATGCAATGAAATTTTTCATGATATAATAGATAATAAATCACTGGCTATAACATCATTATCATATTGTTTTGTGGATAATTTTTGCATAGTCTGATATGTGTATTAGTCTACTACGTTTTATAAAGCATTTAACCGAACTATTTTTAAGTTTCTTAATATAAATATTTAAAATGCCTGAAGCTAGATATGTAAAAACAACATGTTCTATTTGCGGGCACAATCAATGTGGGGTTATTGTTGAAGTTAAAGACGGCTTGGTTACACAAATCAAGCCTGATAGGGACGATCCTATGAGCAAGGGCTCCATATGCCCAAAATCAATAGCTTCAGTGCAATTGCTCTATCATCCCGATAGATTGAAATACCCAATGATAAGAGATGGCCCTCGTGGATCGGGCAAATGGAAAAGAATTACATGGAGCCAAGCTTTAGAGACGGTTTCTGAAAAATTGATGAATATAAAGCGTGAATCCGGACCAGAAGCGGTGGTAATGGCCAGAGGCACTAATAGGGGATCCTGGATAAGGTTATTTAATAGGTTTGCCAACTCATTTGGTACACCAAACTGGACAGAATCAGGTGGTGCACAGTGTTTCACGCCTAGGAGCCTTGCACAGCAGCTTACCTTTGGTGGAATTGCACTTGAATGGCCCGATGCTGAAGCTTCTAATACAATAATGGTGTGGGGTGCCGATCCCCCTGCTACGTGGCCACCTAAATCAAGGAAGATAATTGAAGCTATATCTCGAGGTGCAAAGCTGATAGTTATAGATCCAGTATTAAGCAACATGGCATCAAAGGCAGATGTCTGGGTTCCGCTCAGGCCAGGCACTGATGTTGCCATGGCTCTTGGTATGATAAATGTGATAATTAATGAGGGGTTTTATGATAAAGATTACATTAACAAATACTGCATTGGATTTGAAGAAATTGCAAAAGTGGCATCTGAATACACCCCAAAAAAAGTTTCGGAAATTACATGGGTTCCTGAGGAAACAATAGTCAAAGCCGCAAGGCTTTATGCTACAAATGGGCCATCGTCTATAGCAATCTCAGCCACTTTTGACGAAATAGTGGATCCTGTACAGCTTGGAAGAACTGTTTCAATTTTAGCTGCTATAACTGGCAATGTAGATGTTAAGGGAGGTAACATATTTCCCGAAACGGCTGGTCAAGTTAGTGTTGACACCAATGATTTTATATTGATTGAAGACCTTTCAGAAGAGATTGATAGGAAAAGACTGGGAGCTTACAGGTATCCATTGCTAAGCAGATATTTGAAGATTAACTTCCCTATGGCGCACTATCCAACTGTTCTGAATGCAATACTGAGTGGTGAACCTTACCAGATCAGGGCAATGTTCATAATGGGCGGTAATCCTGCCCTCGCAATTGCCAATACCGATAAGGCAATTGAAGCACTTAAAAAGGTTGAATTCCTCGTGGTTGCGGACCTTTTCCTATCAAAGACAGCTGAGCTGGCTGATATAGTGCTGCCAGTTGCAAGCTGGCTGGAATATGATGGGCTTGCTGATTCTGCACAGGCTACATATGGCCATTTGAGGATCAGGCAGAAGGTGGCAACTGTAGGCGAAGCAAAATCTGATACGTGGATTATGATTGAACTAGCAAAAAGAATGGGTCTCAGAGGTTTCTGGAATTCTGAGGAAGAATACCTTGATTATATACTTAAACCAACAGGTTATACATTTGAACAGCTGAGGGAAAAAGGCGGCATAATATACCACGAACCACAGGTAGGCAAAAGGTTGGAACAGGGATTTAATACACCGTCTCATAAGATAGAACTTTACTCAAACAGGCTGAAGGAGTGGGGCTATAATCCGCTACCTTTCTACAGGGAACCATTTGAAAGCCCCTACAGCACACCAGAGCTAGCTAAGAAGTACCCATATATTTTAACCACTGGAAGAAGAGTGTCAACGTACTTTCACACTGCCCATAGGAATGTGCCTGCTCTAAGAGATATATATCCAGAGCCTTTGGCAGAAATAAATGGCGATACTGCAAAGAAGCTAGGGATATCAGCTGGGGACATGGTTAGAATTGAAACTGCACATGGATTTGTTATAATGAAAGCTAAAATAACTCAGGGAATACATCCAAAGGTCATTGCAGTTCAGCATGGTTGGCAGGGACTGGCAAATGATAATCGTCTGACTGACAATCAGGAATGCGCAGATGGTGTTGGAAGCACAACGCTTAGGGGGTTGCTGTGCAACATAAGGAGGGAAGTAAAATGAAATATGCCATGGTAATTGACATAGGAAAGTGCGTTGGCTGTAATGCATGCACTGCTGCTTGCAAGATTGACAATGCTACTGGCTTTGGTGTGGATTATGGAAGAGTTATGGAACTTGAAGTTGGCCACTTTCCTGATGTGAGTAAAATATATCTCCCCATTTTATGTATGCAGTGCAAAAACCCCGAATGCCTGAAAGTGTGTCCCACCGGAGCCACATTCAGGACTGAGGAGGGGATAGTGCTCATAGACAAGGGCAAATGCATGGGCTGCAAGTACTGTGCCGTTGCATGCCCGTACATGGCAAGGTTCTTCTATGATGATTCAGGCAGACCGGCAGATCTGCCCAGGATGGACGAGGAAGACAAAAGGAAGGGGACTGTTGAAAAATGCGATTTCTGCATTGACAGGGTCAGGGAGGGTGAAAACCCGGCATGCGTTCAAGCCTGCCCGTATGAGGCAAGAATATTCGGAAACCTGAATGATAAAAACAGTATGGTGCATGAGCTTGTATACACGGGCAAAGCAAAGCCCCTTAAGGAGGAGGAGGGCTTTAACGCTTCCGTGTACTATATCTGGTGATCATGATGGAACCATTTAACCAGAAAGAATTTGGGTGGACTGTTGCGCTGGATTTCTTGCTGAGCGGGACAGGGTCTTCGATGTACCTGGCATACCGCTTGCTGTTTTTAAAAAATCCTGACATAATATTTGTGGGCCCTGCGCTAGTGGTACTTGGTCTGTTTGTCCTGCTTTCAGAGCTTGGCAGCCCCAGAAATTTCTGGAGGTCGATAACGAACTACAGGACTTCCTGGATGGCACGGGGAGCGATATTTAATGCGGCATTCCTGCTGATATGGGCTATAATGCTTGTGACATACGCCTTTGGGTTTTATGCGCTGCTTGCCTTGTTTGAAATACTTGAACTGCCCGTAGCGGTCCTTGTCCTCATATATCCCGTGATGCTGCTTAAGGATGTGAAGGACATTACCCTGTGGAAAAGTGCCGGCACGGCAACTGTTACTACTATTTACGCCATAGCAGGTGGAATATCGGCAGATGCCATGCTTGTATCTGCGCTCCGGCCTGTGCAGCTGGTCATAGTTTTATATGCATCATCTTCGATTGAACTTATACTGACCGTATCGCTGTACATTTACCTGCATCGCCTAGGCCGCGCGCAATCCAGAGCCGTTGAGGCATCGTACAGGAAGATTACTGGTAAAAGACATATGCTCACGGTATTGTACGCTGGCACAATCCTTCCTTTAGCAGCTGACCTTGCATCACTGGCATTGATTCAATTTGCCATGTATTTTATGTTAATGAGCTTGGCGCTTTCCATAGCAGGAGTGTATGCTTTTAGACTGCTACTGCTTCAGGCAGGGTACCATGAACCACTTGTTTCCGAAAAAATGATCAGAAAAGTCGCAAAACGCTCAGCGTAAAAGATTTATTAAAGCAGCTTTTATCGTGGTTTCTATGAAAAAGGTGCTAATTGTTGCAGTTGCCCTGACAATTATAATATTGGCATCATTTTCCCTCTATTTAAACTCACAAAGGAGTTATAAGGTTACGCTCAAATACGAATATATAACAAATGACAACATGAACGGCACTAAGATAAATTACACCGAATTCTGGTCATACCAGCTCCTTGGCATCCATAACAATACAATGCGTATAATTGCCTATAAAACGCTGAGGAGCTATGTCATAACCATAAACACGTCAAGCAGACTTGTCATAGGTGCGCATTATTTGACAAAACCCCAGTATAACATAACATTTGGCGGCATTTACTATGAGCCGATTGTGCTTTTCAAGCAGTACAAGGTCGGCGACACTGTTTTGCTTTTGAACAATGAACCGTTTAAGGTTGTTTCCACTTCAAATGGAAGGGAAGTGCTGGCATACTATAACCGGACGGAAACTGAAATTCAAAACAATGTTTTTATCTATTCTTCAAGCACCGGCTATCTACTTAATGGAACCACGTTCTACGAATACATCGGCAACAATACAAGGATAGTGCTTTATAATCAGAATATCCTGCTCAGCTGATATCTTTTCCCAGCATTAACGCACCAATCTTGAGCTTGTCAAAATTATTTCTATCGAAAGTACCTACAAATCGTCCCCTGTACATCACCATAATTCTGTCGCAGAGTGCTAACAATTCATCCAGATCTTCAGAATATAACAATACAGCGCCACCAAGATTCCTGAACTCCATAAAGGCATTCCTTACATACTCGGTTGCTCCTATATCAAGTCCAGCAGTTGGATTTACCGCTAGGATGTATTTTGCTGATCTCAAGAGTTCCCTGCCCACTATGAACTTCTGTATGTTTCCACCTGAAAGATTCTTAGCCAAAACACTCTCTGACTTGGCAACCACATTAAATTTACTGATTATATTTCTGGCAAACTTCTTTATTTCGCCCTCATTTAAAACGACGCTCTTCAAATATGGTTCATGCCAGTGATCATGAAGCACACTGTTCAATGAAATAGTTAGACCGGCTGCTACTCCCCTCGTTAGCCTTTCTTCAGGAATATAGCCTAACCCATTCTCTATTCTCTCCTTTACTGACATGGTTTCTATTTGCACATTATCCATAAAGATCTTGCCACTACTGATTCTCCTTAACCCAAAAAGCGCTTCAATGAGTTCCTTTTCACCGTTTCCTGCAACAGCAGCTATACCAAGTATCTCACCCTTTCTGAGTTCAAATGATATACTGTTTATAATAGGTACCCTTTTGCTGTCATAAATGCTTAGCCCTTCAACTCTCATTACACCCTCATAATTTTTATTTTCTCTTGGAAATTCATTAATATTAACTCCCCGACCTATCATTGCCTCAACTACTACATCCTGCGATGTCTTGCTTGTAATGCCATTGTACGCTACTTTCCCCTGCTTTAGCACCGTTATTCTGTCTGAAATTTCAAATACTTCATATAACTTGTGTGTTATTATTACGACGCTCTTTCCCTCCTTAACCAAGCTTCTAAGGCTGTTGAAAAGTTCCTCCGCTTCCTGTGGCGTCAGGGCGCTTGTTGGCTCATCCAGTATAAGTACATTTGCTCCTCTAAACAGTAATTTTAGTATTTCAACTCTCTGCATTTCCCCTACAGTTAATTCTTCAACTTTCCTGTCAGGATTTACTGAAATTTTATGATCAGACATAACCTTTTCAAGTCTTTCCCTTATCTGATTGAGGTTCAGCCTGACCCTGATATCCTTAAGTCCTATGGAAATATTTTCTAGCACTGTAAAAGAAGGGATCAGTGAAAAGTGCTGATGAACCATCCCTATGCCAAGCCTCTGCGCATCTAGCGAATTCCTGATGGTAACTTTTTTTCCATTGACAAAGATGCTTCCGGCATCTGCCCTGTAAAGGCCGTACAGGATATTCATAAGAGTTGTTTTTCCGGCTCCGTTTTCACCCAGTAGTGCGTGAATTTCTTTGGGATATATGTCAAAGTCTATGCCGTCGTTTGCAATAACTCCCGGAAAAGTTTTTACTATGCCCTGCATCCTTATTGTCGGTTCAGCCTTTTCCAATTTTCATCCCTCCTTTATGTAAGGCATCGTAAGGGCAGTTGGTGCCCTGGCCTTGGCTCCTATTACAAGTATCATGGCCAATGTGGCAAGGTAGGGCAGCATCTGGTAAAAGTCATATGGTATTGCCGGGTAGATGCTTTCCATCATAAGGTAAAACACATAAACTGCGCCAAATATTAAAGTTCCCACAAACACCTTCCATGGATTCCATTTTCCAAAGTACACCAGCGCCACAGCTATAAATCCTATGCCCGCTGTCATATCAAAGTAGAATGAACCGACAACCACCAGGGTTAAATATGCTCCCCCTATTCCTGCCATGAAGCCTCCGAAAAGTAAAGCGGTATATCTGTAGAGGATAGGGTTGACACCCATTATTTCAGCTACACGCGGATCATTGCCCACAGTCCTGAGGTTAAGCCCCTGCTTTGTATGGAAAAGGAAATACTGCACAACTATCAGTATAACTATCAAAATATAGGCCATAGGGTCCTCACCGAAAAAGAACTTGCCAAAAAACGGTATGGTTGATAAATATGGTATATAAATTCCCCTTAAAGTCAAAATTGTCGGTGGTGTTGACGATATCCCGAAAATCGAGGCGTAAATTACCCCAGATATGCCCCATCCTATGAACCATAGTGCAGTTCCGCTGGTAGTCTGATCAAGCCTCATTGTTATGGTTACTATGCCATGAATCACTGAAAAGGCTAGTCCTATAAATCCAGCTGCTAGGAAAGCCAATAATATGCTGCGCGTATAGTAATCAACAAGCAGTCCTATCACTGCCCCCATCAGCATCATCCCTTCAACCCCCAAGTTAAGCACGCCAGCAGCCTGGTCAACAGTTTCACCTATTGCCGCAGCAAATATAGGCATTGCCCTTGGTAGCATGCCTATAAGTATTGTAGTTACAAGCAGGATAATTAACGACGAACTCATTTGACTTTCCTCCTCCTAAAAATTCTCCTAAAATCAGTCATAACCCCAATCAGCGCAAATATCATTATTATCCCGTATATGGAAATCACAACATCAATGGGCACGCTGTATATCGCTTCCATGACATATGCTCCATTTAAAATTCCACCTAAAAATATTGATACAAATATGACCAATATTGGATTAAGTGATGCTATTATTGCAACAGGTATTCCAACATATCCAAAGCTTGTTGATACATCGCTAAAGAATTGTGGTATAAGGGTCTGGGTTATCCCAAAAACCATAACCATACCTGCAATACCAGATATACCGCCGCTTATAATCATTGAAAGCATGATGTTACGCTTGATTCTAACCCCGGAATAAGCTGCGGCGTCCTGGCTTTGGCCAATCAACTTTAGTTCATAGCCAAAATCCGTGAATCTGAGGAAGAAGTAAAAAAATATTGCAATTATCACGGCTATTATTATCCCTGATGACAGGGTTGTGCCCGGTATTGTGGGCAGCATATAATGCACCGGAATAGGGGCTGAAGCCGGAGCTAAAACTAGCTTTGCCTGAGCGCCTTCCATTGGCCCTGACACCAGCCACAGCAGGAGGTAAACTGCCACAAAGTTCATCATCAAAGTTGTAATGATCTCGTTTGCCCCCCTGTAAAGCTTCATTACAGTTGGCGGTATTGCCCAGATGGCGCCCCCAATAAAGCCGAATATGATTGCAACAAGCATATCTAGAACAGGAGGAAGCACGTTGACAAGCGACAGACCAATCCATGTGGCAAATATCTCGCCCAAAATAAACTGCCCCTGGGCTCCA